>NZ_JBDODP010000040.1:0-6305 GCF_044582135.1 Guyparkeria halopsychrophila
CTCGGCCAACAGCGCGCAGAACGCCGCCAACAGCGAGACGGCCGCGCTTGCCTACTTGGAAGAACTGCGCGGCCGATGGTTTGGCGCGCTGTCGTCCGACCCGACCGTCGACCCCAACGGCGATCCGGTCGAACAGGGCGATGCCTACTGGAACACCGTCGACAAGCAAATCCGCGTCTACAACGGCACGTCGTGGGAGGGCGCGTTCAGCGCGGCGGACGTTGTCTCGCATTCCTCGGCCACCGACGGCCTGGCCGACACGCCAACCGTGCAGGCGGCCATCGAGCGGCTGGCCTTTGTCGCGCGCCACTACGACGCCGGCGGACTGCATGAGGCGACGGGGCAGACAACCATCCAGACGCCCGAGGAAGTGCAACTGCGCATCGGCACCACGGCCTACGTGCTGACCACGCAGACGGCGCTCGACGTTGACGTAGCAGCAAATTGGGACGACGGCACCCTGGCGACTCCGGCCAACCGGGCGGGCAGTGACTTCTACCTCTACTACTGCCAGCCCGCCAGTGGCAGCGAGCCGGACCTTATTCTCTCGGCCAACAGCACCATGCCGAGCAGCATCCCCAGCGGGGCGACCCCCACGGCAGACAACACGCGCAAGATTGCCGGTTTTCACTGCCTGTGCGCCGATGTGGGCACCATCACTGGCCACCCGCTTTCCGGCTTTTTGGCAGGCGACGTGTTGCCGCGAAGCGTCTGGGACCAGTTCCATCGGCCCGAGTCCGAGCCGGAGGGCATGGTCTACGACCCGAGTACCGCCCGCTGGGTGGACATCTATCTCGCTTCATGGAACGGCGCGACGATGGAGAGCGTCTACAACGCGACCATCGCGGACGGCGGAAGCTCGCCCGCCTTCCATTGGTACAACTTCGCCGAGCTTCTGCCGGACGGCAAGAACCTGCCGTTCCAGCCACAGTTCCAGAAAATGGCGCTTGGCTCCCCACAGGAAACCAACATCGCGGGCAGCGCTGATCCCGTCACCACCGGCGGCCACTCCGACACCGCCGGGCGCCGCATTGTTTCCAACATCGGCTGCGAGGACTGCACTGGTGTGGTGTGGCAGTGGGGCGCGGAAGGCGGCGCGACAAACGACGTCGGTTCGGCTTACGCGGTTGCGGACACGACGGCCACCGCCGGTTCCTACGACGCTATTAACGGCGTCGGCCGAGGTCAGCACTACGAAGCCCCCAACCGGCCGGTCTTCGGTGGCAGTTGGGCGGGTGGCTCGGCGTGCGGGTCGCGCGGTTCGGGTTGGAATGCTTCGCCGCTGGCGCTGAGTTCCTCCCATTCGGCGCGCGGCGTCGCGGAGCCAGCAAAAAATCGGAGGATTTAAGCAGTTTTCGTAGCCCTGATTCACATCGGGGCTAAGGAAAAGGTACGAGAACTCTAGTCGTGTTGGCCGATCTTCGGTGGCAATTGGACGAATGGCTCGAAATGCGGGTCACGCAGTTCGAATTGGAATAATTCGCCTCTGAATCTGAATTCCAACAATTCGGCGCACGGCGTCACGGATACAGCGGATGAACCGTTACCCATAGTCGCGGGGCCACACGGTCCGCTGGCTGGTTCTCGGACCTCGTTGCGAAGCCCTGACGGGTGGACAGCGAAACACACAGCGACCGCCCGCTTTGGGCTAGTAGAGCAATCGGACGTCCACGGCGGGACCCACACTATGAAACGACACGGCAATCTATCCGACAAGATCACGCACCCCGACAACCTGCTGGCGGCCTACAAGGCGGCGCGGCGCGGCAAGCGGTGGCAGCGGGCGGTGCAGGCATTCGAGCGGGACGTGCCGGGCAACCTGTTGCGCATCCAGCGCGCCCTGTGCACGGGGTCGTTCGACACGTCGCGGTACAAGACGCGCCTGATCCACGAACCAAAGCGCCGGACGATCTACATCCTGCCGTTCTACCCGGATCGCATCGTGCAGCACGCCATCATCCAGGTGCTGGAACCGATATGGGACGCGCTTTTCATTCACGACTCATACGCCTGCCGGAAAGGAAAGGGAATGCACCGGGGCAGTGAGCGCGTCATGCGTTTCGTCCGGGGCCATAAATACGTTTTCAAGGCGGACATCGCCAAGTTCTACCCGTCGATAGACCACGAAATTCTCTTGTCCATTCTCCGGCAGAAAATCAAATGCCGGCCGACGCTTGCGCTGCTCGAAAACATTATCCGATCATTCCCCGGCGGCAAGAACACGCCGATTGGTAATTACACCAGCCAGTGGTTCGGCAATCTCTACATGAACGAGCTGGACACCTTCGTCAAGCAGGAGCTGCGCTGCCGGGCCTACACGCGCTACTGCGACGACTTCGTGATCTTCAGCGACGACAAGGCCGAACTCCACGCCATCAAGGATCGCGTCGAGCGGTTCCTTGCCGAGCGCCTGGCGCTGCGCTTCTCGCACTGGGCTGTGTTTCCGATTAGCCAAGGGCTCGACTTCCTCGGCTACCGGCACTGGCGCCACAAGGTGCTGGCGCGCAAGTCCACGGTGCGTCGAGTCAAGCGGCGCGTGGTCCGGCTGCCCCACCGCTGGGTGACCGGGCGCATGACCTCGGACCAGGTTGTCTCGTCGATCGCCAGCACCGAAGGCTGGTTGCGATGGTGCAACAGTTTCAACCTCCGCCAGTCCCTTGGGCTGGATTCCCTGAAAGCCGACATGGAGCTTCTGTAATGCGCGGATTTCCCAATAGATTCAACACCCGGCAGGACGTGGACAATGCGTTCGCCGTAGACCCTGAACAGACAGCAGGACGGCTGCAAATGATGATCGACCACCGCCATAACTGGCACATCACCGCCGCGCTGGCGGACACCGAAACCGGCGTAACTGACAGCACGCACCGAGTGCGCGAGGACACGGACGAAAGCGGCGCGGTGGTAGAACGCTACCAGGAGGAATGGCGCGAAGACCCCCACGCCACGCTTTTCCGGCTGGGCCTGACGGTGGCCGAGGCCAAACAAATGATTCAGGAGGCAACGGCGTGATTGAATCAGCCCTCTACCTCACCGCAGCCGCCGTTATCGGCGCGCTTATCCACCGCTATCGAGGCGGGGGATTTCCGGTGCTGCCGAGCCCAGGGCGAAGCCTGTGGCTCGCAGCGCCCGCCGTGGGGCTTATCGCGTGGCCGTTCGTCGGCGCGCTTCCGGCTTTCTACCTGTTCGTACTCTACCTGGCCGGCAGCGTGCAGGGGTGGGGCAGCTACTTCGACCTCGGGCGCAAGGCGGACGGGTGGAAAGACGACCCGGAAGTGGGTTGGATCGACACGTCGCTTGCCTACCTGTTCGGCGAGGAACGGGCCGGGCGTTCGCCGGGGTGGCGCTTCAAGCGTGATTTCACCGGCATGGCGCTTCGAGGCCTGCACTACCTGCCGATGGTGCTGGTTATCCCAAGCGCGTTCGTCTCCTGGTGGGCGCTGGTGCCGGGCGTGATCGCCGTCGCCCTGTTCGCCCCGGCCTACTGGCTCGGCTATCAGGTGCCGCGATCGTGGGGGCGCGAGTTCTACGGCACCAGCTTGGCCGAATACGTCGTGGGCGCGATCTTTGGCGCGGCCCTGACGGCGCAATACCTGATCGCAACCTAGCGCCGAATGGTGCACGTACCGCGCCAATCACTTGCGAGACTCAACACCCATAGCCAGACGCTATGGGTTTTTTTATGTGTAATGCCCGCCGCGTCCCCCGACAACGCAACACCCGATCTGGGGCGCTTATGACAGAGCCAGCATCCACCGTCGCCGGTTTTCTCGGAGTCAAGTTCGCCGCGGTGATCGCCGGCATGGCTGGCGCGGTCATCAGTCTGCGATTCATCGACGACTTGAGCATGTTCGGCCGCGTACTCGCGGTGCTCACCGGCGCACTCACCGCCGGGTACCTGTCCCCGGCGGCCGGTCAGTGGCTCGGGGTATCGCAGCCGACCGAGAACGCGATTGCCTTTGTCTTCGGACTCACGGCCATGAACGTCATTCCGGGCCTCATGAAGCTGTCCGAGAAGTTCGCCTCCGACCCGCTGTCGTTCATCCGCGCCCCGCATAGCCACCGGAGAAAAGACTGATGGACATCCGATACCTCGTCGTTCATTGCAGCGACAGCCCCAACGGCCGCGACGACTCCGCCGCCGACATCCACCGTTGGCACCTAGAGCGCGGCTGGTCCGGCATCGGGTACCACGCCGTGATCCGTCGCGACGGTGGCGTCGAGATGGGCCGCCCGCCGTACTGGCAAGGCGCCCACGTGCGCAAGCACAACCACGAAGCGCTTGGCGTCTGCCTGATCGGCACGGACGCTTTCACCCCCGAGCAGTTCGACGCCCTCGAGTCCCTGCTGCTTGCCTGGGGATCGGTGTACCCGGACGCGCGGGTCGTCGGCCACCGGGATCTCGACGACCGCGGCAAGACCTGTCCCAACTTAGATGCGCACGCCTGGTGGGTGGCGCGCCAAAAAAAGCAGATCGACTGAAAGGGGTATCGCTTATGAACTGGTCAGACGTTGGGAAGATGGTCGGCAAGGCGGCCCCGTTGGTCGGCACGGCCCTCGGTGGCGCGCCCGGTGCTGCAATCGGCGGGCTGGTCGCCTCCGTGCTCGGCGTAGACAACGACCCCACCGCCGTAGCCCGGGCCATCGAGGCCGACCCGCAGGCACTCGAACGCATCAAGCAGATGGAGATCGACCACCGCGAGGAACTCACGCGCATGCACCTGCAGGCCGAGACCACGCGGCTGGCCGAAGTGAACCAGACCATGCGCGCCGAGGCCGGCAGCGATGACCCCTACGTCCGCCGCTGGCGCCCGACGTTCGGGTATCTCACCGCCTTGTCATGGGCAACGCTGGTGACCGCTATCGCGTGGAGCATCGCCTTCGAGCCGAAGCACGCCGGCACGGTCGCGCAGATCGTGTCCGCGGTGACGCCCATGTTCGGCGTGGCGTTGGCCGTGCTGGGCATTAACGTCTCGAAGCGCTCACAGGACAAGCAAGTCGCAGCCGGCCAGCAGCCCAAGGGGTTACTGACGGCCATCGCCGAGAAGATCGGTAAATGATGTAACTGCAGGAGGCAACCAATGCCCACTCCGCCGCTGACTCGAGATGCCGCCCAGGAGGTGGTCGACACATACGAGGCCTGTCTCCGTGACGGGTTCAAGGTGACCGGGGTGCCGAGCGCCCGGGCCGAGGCCGCCCGCCGGCTCGACCTGCCAACCGGCACCTTCAACAATCGACTGCGCCGCGCGGCCGAGCTCTACGGCATCGAGCCGAACGGCGAAACGCCCCCGGCGCCCTTCGAGGTAGAGAAGCCCGACTCCGAACACACGCCGATCGAGGACCTGCTCGCGATCCGCAAAAAGCGATTCGCCCGCAAGCGGCGGCACGAGGAGCAACGCGCCCTGATTCCAGTGCGCATCAACCTGCCCGGCCCGATTGGCATTTGCCACTTCGGCGATCCGCACGTCGACGACGACGGCACCGACCTCGAGGCGCTGGAGCGGGACAGCCAGATCGTGCGCGAGACCGAGGGCCTTTTCGCCGGCAACATCGGCGACACCACCAACAACTGGATAGGCCGGCTGGCGCGGCTCTACGGCGAGCAGGGCACAACCGAGGCCGAGGCGTGGATGCTGGCCGAGTGGTTCATCACCGGACTGCGCGAGGAATGGCTCTACCTGATCGGCGGCAACCACGACGCGTGGTCCGGTGCCGGTGACCCGCTGCAATGGATCTTGCGCCAGGAGCCCGGCGTCTACCAGTCGAGCGAGACCCGCCTCGAACTGATGTTCCCCAACGGCCAGCGCGTGCGCATCAACGCCCACCACGATTTCAGCGGGCACTCACAGTGGAACCCGGCGCACGGCAGCATGAAGGCCGCACAGATGGGCTTCCACGACCACATACTCATCAACGGACACAAGCACGTCAGCGGCTACGGCATCGTCAAGGACCCGGCCAACGGCGTGCTCTCCCACTGCATCCAGGTGGCGAGCTACAAGGTCTACGATCGGTACGCCCGCGAAAAGGGATTCCGCGACCAGCACATCAGCCCGGCCGTGGTCACGGTCATCGACCCCGACGCCAAGGACCAACGCGGCCTGATCACCACCTTCTGGGACGTGCAACAAGGCGCCGACTTCCTCACCTATCTGCGGGAGCGGAAAGTGGCGTAGGAGGTGTAAAGCGCCGCGCCTACGTCCTAGCACCAATCCTGCTCCTACGTTTTGAATACCATTTGAATAGGATTTGAATAGCCCGGCCGGGGACCAGACACGAAAAAGCCCGGCGAGCATGATGCTGCC
>NZ_JBDODP010000041.1:0-5615 GCF_044582135.1 Guyparkeria halopsychrophila
ACTGCAACTGGCTATCGAAATAGATCAGGACATTACGACAGGCGATCAGATCCAGCCGCGGGAAAGGCGGGTCGCTGATGAGGTTGTGCTCGGCATAGACCAGCATGCTGCGCAGGCGTTCGGTCACGCGATAGGCATGATCGACGCGCTGAAAATGCCGTCTTAGCTGCGCCTCCGGGAGCATTTCCAAGGCCGCGGCGGGATAGACACCACGGCGGGCGATGATCAGGGCATCCGCGTCGATATCGGTGGCGAAGATCTGGATCGCGGGCCGGTGTGCCACGTGATCGAAGGCCTCGTCGAACAGGATGGCAATCGAATAGGCTTCCTCTCCGGTGGCACAGCCGGGTACCCATACGCGAATCTCGCGTTCAGCCTGGCTTGCCTCCTCGGTGACCCGCTCAATCTGTTTTGCCAAGGCCTCGAATGATTGCGGGTCACGAAAGAACGATGTCACCGAAATCAGGATCTCCTTGGCCAAGGCATCCAGTTCCTCCGGGTGATGCTTGACGTGATCGAGGTAGGCCTCGATATCCGCACAACCGGTGGCGAAAAGACGCCGCTGTAAGCGTCGAAACACGGTGCCCTTTTTGTAGCCGGAGAAGTCCGTTCCGCGCCGCTTTTTGAGCAACACCAGCAGACGGATAGGCACCTCATGCTCCGGCTCGTGTTCCGTCGAGTGTGTTTTTTGATAAAGCCCGGCCAATTCGCCAATCTTGCCCGCCATATCCACCGGAGTGAGAACAACGTCAGCGACCCCGGAGTCGATGGCCGACTGCGGCATCGATTCGTACTCGGCAGTCGACGGCTCTTGCACCAACGTGATCCCGCCGGCGCTCTGAATCGCGCGCAAGCCCGCCGTTCCATCCGAACCGCTGCCCGAAAGCACGACCCCGACCGCATCCTCGCCCAGGTCCGCGGCGAGCGAAACGAAAAAGTCATCGATTGATGGCCGAGGCCCGCCCACCGAAGCCGGGCTCTGCACACGGAAAAGACCATCATGAATCGCGGCATCGGCGTTGGGCGGAACCACGTAGACGGTGCCGGCGGCAGGCCGCGAACCATCACGCATGCTCTCGACCGGCAGCCGGCCCTCACCTCCGAGCAGCTCGGTCATCATGCTCACGTGGGTCGGAGCAACGTGCTGCAGCACGACGAAGGCGAAAGGAAGGCCGGAGTCCAACTCATGGAGCAGTTTCTGCAACGCATGCAGACCGCCGGCCGAGGCCCCTATCCCCACCACGGGCACCAAAGCCCTTTCGTCCATTACGGCCCCGCTTTTTGAGGACTCAGGCTTATCTCTACTCATCGGCTCAAAGTTACCACACCGTGCTGATTCAATGGCCGCCGCCCCGCGGCAGAGACCCGCAGGCCGTCCACGAGGTGCTGAAACGCAACGGGTTCGGCAGGCCAACCACGGACCGCCATCAATGGGTGGACGAAGCACTTGAGCGGGAGCGGATGCAACGGCGAGACCCATGCCGGTCCGTGGGTCTGGCAGCGGGGAAACGCGCCTTTATGGAAGGCATCCAGGAAGCATTTGGTCCTCGAGAGCGGGGACGCGGCAGGCAAAGGAAACCGCCGACGTTTCCTGGCTACGCAATGTTCCCGGCGTCTGTACGTGACTGATTTCTGGCCCGAAAACGACGCGCCACATTGGCCGACCGCATCCCTGCTATCCGCCGGTTACGTAGGCCAGACCCTCTATCACCCCCTTATGGGCAAGCCATCTCCGTCGAGGCCGCCTGGCCCATCCGCCGCGAGGCAGCCGCCAGCCACTTCGACCCCAACGGTGGATCAAGGCCTTCTGCCCCATCGCATGCCCATTGACGCGCGCAGGCGGCGATCCTGCGGAAACAACAAGGCCCGTCGTTTTGACGTGACGAGCCGTGATGTCCGTCGAAACCGTGCGTCAACCGTCCTCGGCATCGGGAGAACGACGCACGGGGCCTTGCGCCGTGAATGCCTCATGGAAGGTGACGGTGCCGCGCGGAATGGGGCCGTCGAACGACAGCACGAAAAAGACATCGGGCGGGACGCCATCGATGGCGAGATCGGACGGGTTTTCGAAACCAAACTGGCAGTAGTATTCCGGGTGGCCGACGAGGCAACAGCCGCGGGCGTTGAGGTCTTTGAGTCGGGCCAGCCCCGCGCGGATCAGGGCCTTGCCGATGCCTTGGCGCTGGTACTCGGGCAACACCGAGACCGGCCCCAATCCGTACCAGCCGGGCGTGCCGTCGGACATGCCCACCGGCGAGCAGGCGATGTGACCGACCACCCGGCCATCGCGCTCGGCGACCAGCGACACGCTCAGCGCCCCGGCGGCACGCAGGGCCTCGATGATGTACTGCTCGGTGTGACCGCTGACCTCGAGCGTCGCGAAGGCGGCCTCGGTCACCTCGGTAATGGCGTCGACATCCCCGGGGCTTTCGGGACGAATGGTGATGGGGTTATCCACGGTGCTCAACCGAATCTATGGAAGAACGTGGGACGCGAGAGCGCCGCCGCGACCCCGGTACCAGACGACAAGTGAAAGGGTTCTGATCCTTTTCCATTTTCTCTTTGCCCCTAAGGAACCTCTGCACGGATCCGGTGCCTCTCTGGCCTGGCGAGTCGTTCGTGATCAAGGCGCGTCGTCGCCGGCGTGCCGGTGGCCACGTCAAGACGGCGCAACACCGAGCACGGGCGACTCGCCTGGCCCCACAGGGCGCGCTTTGGGCCGGCCATCTGCTGCGCTGTCCCCTTATGATTATTCCGCGGCGGACGAGCGCCTGGCAAGCGTCTGGCACCTGCTCGGCTCAAAGCGCGCAGAGCGGTATCGGATGCGTGCAGAGGTTCCTTAAGGTTCACTTCTGGGCAACACCCGACTTCTTCGACCAGTCCAGCCGGATGTCCCAGTCATAATGCAGCTCGTCCGGTAACGGAGACTCCTCGGCATCTATTTCCTCGAAGACATTCTCCACCGGCACCATGGTCGCATCGCGCCCATGGATGTAGCTCTGCTCGTCGACGATCACGCGGTAGGCCTTGTTCAACCTCAGCGCGCGCTCAGGGGATGGCGTTATCAGGGTGTACACGTCCGCCGCCTTGACCTTGGCCCGGTCGACCTCGCCCTCGTCCGTGAACCATTTGGCCTGCATTTCGGGGTTGTGGCGGAACTCGCTGCCGCCTCCCACACGCTCGAAGTAGGTCAGAATCTCACCGTCGATCTCGCCCACGTTGGGGGCGTCGGCCATCCCCTTGAGATCGAGATAACCCCAGCCTTCGCCGCCGGTGACCTTGCGGGGGAAGGCGAAGGTCTGGTCGATGGTGGCGCCGACCGTGCTGTGGCATCCCATGCAGAACAACTGCTCCTCCTTGGTCTGCGGGCGGAGATCCCCCTGCTTGTCCTCGATAAAGCCGAGCACGAGCCAGCCGAAGTTGTTCGTCAGGCCGTGGCCAGTGTCGCTGAACGAATCGAGTCGTTCCTCGTCGGGCTTTTCCTCAGCGGGGGCGTCCTCGACCGCTTCGGCACCTTCCTCGCCGCCGGTCTCTTGCTCGTAGATCTCGCGCAGCTCGTCACGGTCATGGAAGGCAAGCTTCTTCATGTAGCGCAGCTCCTTCATGCGCGGCGTGTGCGTGATCTCCCCGTCCTCGGAAACGCCCACGTAGCGCACCGTGTGCAGGAACTGGGTGCCTTCGGGGTAGATCATCGCCGCCACTGGCACGTCCTTGGCATCACCCACGTAGTGCGTCGGCCGCGAGAGCCGGCTGATCACGGTCCGCTCACCGTCCCCGTCGAGATCCGCGCAGACGGCGTTCTCGTCGACCGGCAGGCTCTCGATCTCGGCGAGATCCTTGATCGCCGCCTCCAGGATGGCCAGGTTGGCGCGGTAGGCATCGACGGAATAGCCGTCCTCGTCCTGGCAACTGGCCTGCCGGAAGTTCTCCGGCAACCGCAGCATGACGTCGTCGGTCGAGCCGTTGGTCGGCCAGAAGGTACTCGGCAGCGGCTTGTAGTTGAACGCCACCCACCCGCTGCCGTCCCGCGCAAAACCGTGCTCGTCGAACGCCTCGTTGGCCAGCTGCAAGCCATCCAGATCGGGAATGAAGCCTTCCCAGCCCAGGGACTCCAGCCGCCCGGCCAAGGCGGAGTAGTTGTCCTCCGCGATGTAGGCCGAAATCTCCTCGTCGCTGATCGACTTGACCTTGTCGGCGCGGTCCCGGAACAGGTTCGTCCAGTGGTTGGTCATGGCGAAATCCGTAAAGTCGTACTCGCCTTGCAGCCGGGCATCGTCCATGAAGTTCGGCCGTTCCGAGTCCTGATAGCTCTGGTGGCAGGTGTAACAGGGATTGAAGCGGCCCTCCGTACGCGTGTAGCACTGCGACGGAACCACCGCTTCCTGGTTGTGAACCCCTTCGAGCGATAAGCCCTGCGAGGCCTGACCGGCCTGTGCGACCGCGGCGGGAACCGCGAGAAAGAGAGCGAGCAGCGAGCCGGATACGTTCATCGACGGGTTCTCCTTTGGCGGGTCTTCCGCCGACGAGGATTCTTCGGAATCAAACTTCTCGATACCCCCAGGAACATGACCTCTCACCCAGGGCGCTGCTATTGGGTATAGCCGAAGTGCGGCACAAGAGCCACCGCCGTTTGTTTCGGCCGCCGAGGCGCGAAGAAACGGTTCTGACCCCTCAGGGCGCTGTCCTCCCATATCAGCGGCCCGGTTGACTCACCTCCGTGCTCACGCAAGCTGCCTTCCGTCACGAGCAGGGGGATACTCCAGCGCCCGCCGGCCGCCCCGCATTGCGCTCCCCCAGGTCGTCCACACGCCAGTGCCCAACAAGCCCCCGAACCTGAACCGCGGGCCTATCTCAAGGAGCAAGCGCCAAACAGGCAACTGACGAACCCTTAACTCTCCGGCTGCAATGGCACAGGACGGTCCGCAGCATTCGGGAAACCACCTCGGTCAGCGGGAAGCTAATCCGTCTCGGATATTATCCGGCATAATCGACACATCGATTCGCCATGCCAGGCGAAACCAGGTCCACTCTCACAACGGACAATCGGCACACCCATGCGGGACTCGGGGAAATACCCACAATGACAGCACGGAAATCTCCAGTACAAATGACCGTATGAATCACGCGGCTTCTCGGGAAATAACCACATTTCACGCCCGGTCTTTAGTCACACCCCATCATCGCCACGCATTCCAACAGGGAAGAAGCGCACCGGATTCACAACCATTCCCGGCCCGCCGGATGGCGCCATCATGGTCCGGGACGGCCCGGACAGGACCGACGCGCCACCCCGGCAGCGCACTCTCACCGGTCTGCCATGACCATCGCCTCACGCCAATCCGGGCTTGTGAATCACTAAAAACTTTTCGATGATCTTGTGACAGAGGAACGTATGTTGTACTCACAACCAATAACTGTGCTATTGATGTAACCAACGCCTTTCGAGAAAACCATACAGTCAAGTATTTAATGAATTTCTAATTAACCAGCAACGGTTCCCGATTCCGTCCACCCGTATTCCGAGAGCTTTAAAGCCAAGGAGGGCCACGATGATGTGGAAAAGACTACTACCGGCCTTGATCACCCTTCCCACAGCGGTCGGGGCCGCTGCGCAG
>NZ_JBDODP010000042.1:0-5349 GCF_044582135.1 Guyparkeria halopsychrophila
TCTGCGCCGCAGCCAGAACATCCACCGGCAGCACGTCGATGTCGACAAGGCGCGCCGGGCCGAGCTCAAGGCACAACTGCCGGGTGTGCTCTGGTTCACGGGCCTCTCCGGTGCCGGCAAGTCGACCATCGCCAACGCGCTGGAGAAGAAGCTCGCCGCCGCCGGGCAGCACACCTACCTGCTCGATGGCGATAACGTGCGCCACGGCCTGAACCGGGACCTGGGCTTCACCGATGCCGACCGGGTGGAGAACATCCGTCGCGTCGCCGAGGTGGCGAAGCTGATGGTCGACGCCGGCCTGATCGTGCTGACCTCGTTCATCTCGCCGTTCCGTTCCGAACGTGAGATGGCGCGAGGCATGTTGGACGAGGGCGAGTTCGTCGAGATCTTCGTCGACACGCCACTGGATGTCGCCGAGGAGCGTGACGCCAAGGGCCTGTACAAGAAGGCACGCCGTGGCGAGTTGAAGAACTTCACCGGCATCGATTCGGCCTACGAAAAACCGCAGGCGCCCGATCTGCACATCAAGGCCGCCGAACTGTCGGCCGACGAGGCCGCCGATCGCATCCTCGCGTTCCTCAAGGAGCGCGGCATGATCACCGCCGTCTGAAGGCAGGAAGCGTAATGAAAATCGACACGGCATTGCTGGATCAGGTCACCGCCATCGCCGAAGAGGCGGGGCGGGCGATCATGACTATCTACGCCCGGGACTTCGGGGTCGAGGAGAAGGCGGACAAGAGCCCGCTGACCGAGGCCGACCAGGCGGCCCACAACCTGATCAGCGACCGACTCGCCCCAATACTCGGGGGTATTCCGATCCTCTCGGAAGAGGACGTCGAGGGCTTTTGCGGTGCCGATGACGCAGGTCGGTACTGGCTGGTCGATCCGTTGGACGGCACCAAAGAATTCATCAAGAAAAACGGCGAGTTCACCGTCAATATCGCCCTGATCGAGAAGGGTCGGCCACGTCTTGGTGTTGTCCATGCCCCGGATCTTGCAAGAACCTACATCGGCTGGCCTGGCGAAGGTGCCTGGCGTATCGACGCCGATGGGGCGCATTCGATCACAGTGGCTGAGGATCGTGATGGCCCTTGGCGAGTGGTTGGCAGCCGTTCGCATGCAAGCCCCAAGATGACCGACTGGCTGGCCGAACTGGGCGAGAGCGAGATGGTGCCCATGGGCAGTTCGCTCAAGCTCTGCCTCGTCGCCGAAGGTGCAGCCGACGTCTATCCCCGTTTGGGGCCGACCAGCCTCTGGGATACCGGGGCCGCCCAGGCCGTGGTCGAGGGCGCCGGGGGCAAGGTGCTCGACCCGCGCGGCGAGACGCTGGATTATTCCCGGACTGACAAAGTGCTCAATCCGCACTTCCTCGCCCACGGCAGGCGGTTGACCCACTGGCCAGCATTGGGGGAGTGATTTGTCGGATCTGTCGGTCCGCTAGGTGAACGGCTGTTGGGTTGAGGTGAGTTCCATCAGGTGGGTCTAAGGCCCTGTTGGGTTGGGCTGTAGCCCCACACACCTCAGCACCACCGTCATTCCCGCGAAAGCGGGAATCCAGAGGACGAAGCCACCAAACCCGGCTCTGGATCCCCGCTTTCGCGGGAATGACCAGCTTGTGGCGTGCTTTCGAAGCCGCATCGGATTCAGCCGACGATTCGCGCGATCACCTCCGCTCGACCGTGCTTTAGCCAACACACAAGCAACCAACACTCGAATTCCACACCCTCAAACCCACCTCATTGAGATACAATCCCGCGCTAATCAATCCGAATGAAATGGGAAACGGATTCATGTGCGGAATCGTCGCAGCGGTAGCCGAGCGGCAGGTGGGGCCCATCCTCCTGGAAGGATTGCGCCGTCTGGAATACCGCGGCTACGACTCGGCCGGTGTGGCCTTGCTGGATGAGGGACAGGGGCTGGCCTCGGCGCGCGCCGTGGGCAAGGTCGCCGCTCTCGCCGAGAAACTCGAAACCACGCCCATCACTGGTCAGCTCGGCATCGCCCACACCCGCTGGGCGACTCACGGCGTACCGGTCGAACGCAACGCGCACCCGCATCTCGCGCCGAATTGCGCGCACGGCCGGGTGGCGGTGGTGCACAACGGCATCATCGAGAACTTCGCCACGCTCAAGGTTGAACTGATTGATAGCGGCTGTGCCTTCGCCTCGGATACCGATACCGAGGTCATCGCCCACCTCATCCATCACCAACTTGAGGCGGGTCTGTCGCCCGAGGCCGCCTTCCATGCCGCCGTCGACCGCCTGCAGGGCGCGTTTGCGTTGGCGGTGATCATCACCGATGCCCCGGAGACGCTGTTCGTCGCCCGCCAGGGCAGCCCGCTGGTCATCGGTGTGGGCATCGGCGAGCACTTTGCCGCCTCGGATGCCCTCGCGCTGCTGCCGGTCACCCAGTCGTTCGTCTATCTGGAAGAGGGCGACCGGGCGGTCATCACCCGCGAGACGCTCGCCATCACCGATGCGGCGGGCAACCCCGTCGAACGCCCCGTGCGCCAGTCCGCCCAGCGCGCCGAAAGTGCCGATCGCGGCCGTTTCCGCCACTTCATGCTCAAGGAAATCCACGAGCAGCCGCAGGCCATCGCCAATACCCTGGAAGGGCGCATCGCCGACGGCCATATCCTCCCCGCGGCGTTCGGCGTGGGTGCCGACGAGATCTTTGCCTCGGTCGAGCGCGTACAGATCATCGCCTGCGGCACCAGCTACCACGCCGGCATGGTGGCGCGCTACTGGTTCGAGGACATCCTCCGGCTACCCTGCGCCGTCGAGGTGGCCTCCGAATTCCACTACCGGCACCCGGTCGTCAGTCCCAACACCCTGATCGTCGCGCTGTCGCAGTCCGGCGAGACGGCCGACACGCTCGCCGCGATCCGCATGCTCAAGCGCGAGGACCCGACCCGTCCCGTGCTCGCCATCTGCAACGCCCCCGAATCCTCGTTGGTGCGCGAATCGGACCTGGTGTTGATGACCCGGGCCGGGCCGGAGATCTCGGTGGCGTCCACCAAGGCGTTCTCCACCCAACTGGTCTCGCTGGCCCTGCTGCTGCTCGCAGTGGGCCGCGCCAGCGGCCGCATACTGGAGCCCGAAGAGCAGCGCATCGTTGCCGGTCTGGAGAAGGTGCCGGGCCGCATCCAGGACGCCCTGGACCACGGCGACCGCGTGCGAGACCTGGCAGAACTGCTGGTGGAGAAGGAGCATGCCCTGTTCCTCGGCCGTGGGCCGATGTACCCCATCGCCATGGAAGGGGCACTGAAGCTCAAGGAGATCAGTTACATCCACGCCGAGGCGTACCCGGCGGGTGAGCTTAAGCATGGCCCGCTGGCGTTGATCGACGAGACCATGCCGGTGATCACCATCGCCCCGCAGAACGAACTTCTCGACAAGCTCAAATCCAATATCGCCGAAGTCTCCGCCCGCGGAGCCGAGCTGTTCGTGTTCGCCGACGAACGCGCCGGGTTGCACTCGGCGGATTTCACCCACGTACTGCCGGTAACGTCGAATGTCGGGCGCATCAGTGCGCCGATAATCTTTAATATCCCGCTCCAGTTGCTGGCCTATCACGTGGCCGTACTTAAGGGCACAGACGTGGACCAGCCGCGGAACCTGGCCAAGTCGGTCACGGTGGAATAACGAATTCGTATGAAAAAGGACCAATCGATGAACGAAATCCGGCCCAGCCAGCCGACCGCCACCAATCCCCCCCGATTTGACGATGAGATTGACTTGGTGGACCTGGCGCTTGCCCTGTGGCGGCGTAAGTGGTTCGTGGTCTCGGTGACATTAGCAGTCGTCGTGCTGGCGGCGCTCTATGCATTCGCTCGTGGCGAAGCCGTGAAGGCCACCGCGTTCGCATCGATTTACAGCCTTCCAAAGACCATTGATCAACGCGGTGACGACCGTTACGTCATCGAGCCGGGTGCGGTGATGCAGGTCACCCAGCGGGTGTTCGTGCCCAAGTCCCTGAAAATGGACCGGGAGGCCAACCCGCCGGAGGAATCCCGGGAACTAGAGGTCAAGCTCGACCAACCCGAGGACACAGCGCTTGTCGTACTGGAGACGGAGGCTACCGAGGCCGAAGCCGACCGCGTCGAGGCGCTGCATGAGTCAATCACCGATCGCATCGCGGGCCTTGTCGAGAGTGAGGTCGAGGAACTGCGCGGGAGACTGGATCGTCGCATCGAGATGCTGGAAACCCGCCTCGACAACACCGAATCTCTGGCGGAATCCCTTGCCCAGACGGGCGGGGACCTCGCGGAGATTTCGCTCGAGATTTCAAAGGTGAAGGCTGACCTGCTGTCTGCGGAACTGGAAAAGTCGTCGCTCAAAGGCGGCCGTCTGGTCGAGCTGGGCCAGCAACGGGATCTGGAGAATGGCGTTTCCAGTGCGTTGATCATCGCCCTGGGCGCCATCCTCGGCTTGTTCGCCGGCCTGTTCGCCGCGCTAATGGCCAACTTCATCGCTGCCGCCCGTGAACGCCTTCACGGCGAGAGCCAAGCCGAAGATTAAATAACAAAACGATATTCCCATGACGACAACCAACACCTTCCATCCGCCCGAAAATGTCAAGATCGCCATGGTCGGCCTGGGCTACGTCGGCCTGCCGCTGGCCGTGGCCTTCGGCCGTGTCCAGCCCGTGGTCGGATTCGACATCAACGCCAAACGCATCGCCGAGCTGAAGGCGGGCATTGATCACACCCGTGAGGTCGAGCCTGACGAACTGGCCGAGGCAACACAGCTCTCCTTCACCGACCGCATGGAAGACATCGCCGACTGCAATGTCTTCATCGTCACCGTCCCCACGCCCATCGATCGCTACAAGCGTCCGGACCTCAGTCCGCTCATCTCGGCCTCGAAGACAGTCGGCCAGGTGCTGACGAAGGGTGACGTGGTCATCTACGAGTCCACCGTCTACCCCGGTGCCACCGAGGACGACTGTGTGCCGGTGCTCGAACAGACCAGCGGGTTGACGTTCAATCAGGACTTCTTTGCCGGCTATAGCCCCGAGCGGATCAACCCCGGCGACAAGGAACACCGAGTCGCGGACATCATGAAGGTCACGGCCGGCTCCACGCCCGAGGCCGCCGAGTTCATTGACGGACTCTACCGCCGCGTCATCACGGCTGGCACGCACCTGGCCCCCGCCATCCGTGTCGCCGAGGCCGCCAAGGTGATCGAAAACACCCAACGGGATGTGAATATCGCCCTGGTCAACGAACTGGCCATGCTGTTCAATAAGATGGGCGTCGATACCCAGGCCGTCCTCGAGGCCGCCGCCACCAAGTGGAATTTCCTGCCGTTTAAGCCGGGGCTGGTCGGCGGGCACTGCATCGGCGTT
>NZ_JBDODP010000043.1:0-4863 GCF_044582135.1 Guyparkeria halopsychrophila
GGCAGCATCATGCTCGCCGGGCTTTTTCGTGCTTGGGATCGCCAAACGGCCCACCCCTGTCCCCACGATCCCGTCTCCACGGTCTAGGCTTTCATGGCGTTAACCGAACGTCACGAGGAGCCGCCATGGCCCGAAGCCTTGAACAGACCGCTGCCTTTCACGCCCGCCTGGCCGGCTACGCCGGGCTGATCCCGTTCGTCATCCCACTGCTTGTCCTCTGGTTTGAACCGGCCCATGCCGAGGCGGCGATCGCGGCGCAACACGCCTACGCCGCGCTGATCCTGAGCTTTCTCGGTGGGATCTACTGGGGGCTGGCCCTGCTGCGACACATGCCGGGCTGGTTCTGGCTGAGCGTGCTGCCCCCACTCTGGGCATGGCCGGCGGTGCTACTCGTTCCGACCGCGGCGGGCACCCTGATGCTGGCGAGCGGCTTTGCCTTGATGGTGCTCCTGGATGCGGCCGCGCGCCGGCAGGAGATAATCCGGGAATGGTTCTTCCGCCTTCGCATCACGCTCAGCACGGTGGCGGTGGTGACGTTGCTGCCGGGCCTGCTTGGATAACACCGAGTCGACCGCCGGAATCCATCCCGGGCCATCATTTCAGGGCAGCCGTTCGTCCGTGTAGAGGCAAACCCGGTTGTGCCCCGCTCCTTGGCCCGATAGAGGGCGCGGTCTGCCCGGGCGAGGATCTGGGAGACCGGTTCGGTGCCTTCAGCGCAGTAGGCGCCGACACTCACCGCAGTGGCCTGTCCTCCGACGGCGACATTGGCCTCGACACGCGCCCGCAGCCGCTCGGCGACCGTCTCCATGTGTGCCTCGGTTGACGGGTACAGCATCACCAGGAATTCGTCGCCACCCCACCGGCGGGACACGTCATAGCCGCGCTATGCCTCACGCCCGCCCCGGCTTTTCTGCTCGCCAGCACCTTGGCGTCAATATCCAAGGGAACCATCACGGTTCATTGCTGGACCCCACACACGGATCGCCGTATAAAAGTCGACTTGACGATCCTTCTTCCAATCGACAGGGATGCCATCCATGCGCGTGGCCCGTTCGGTCCGACACGTAATCACCGTCTGCCTGCTGCTGTGTGCCAACGCACTGGCACTACCGGGGGGAACAACCCACGCCTCCGACCTGCCGACCGATCCGCGTACCCCGCTCTCGCTGGACGGCCCGTGGGAGTTCCATTGGAACACCTTCCTCTCACCCGCGGACCAGCGCAGCCCGACACCCGAGGCGACCGTTCGCCTGCCCAGCAGCTGGACACAGATCGAGGTCGACGGCGCCCCCCTGCCCCCCCAGGGTCATGCCAGCTACCGGTTGCGCCTCGAACTGGGTGACGACCGACCCGAGTCGCTGCTGCTGCGAGTCCCCCTGATCTACTCGGCCTACCGGCTCTACGTCGATGGCGAGGAAGTCGCAAGCGTCGGCACGCCGGCCAGCACCCAAGCCGATGCCCGCCCCGACTACGGGCAACGAACCGTGTGGATCGACCAGCCAGGAGAGACGATCGACATCCTGCTCCATGTGAGCAACTTCAGCGCACGCATCGCTGGCATTCCACGACCAATCGAAATCGGCACGCCAGAGGCCGTCCAGGGCCTGTGGGCAATCGAATTGATCACGACCAGTGCATTGATGCTGATCGGTCTGTCGCAGCTGATCCTGTTCGTGATTCGTCGCCGCGAGCGCGCCTACCTGTTCTTCGGCCTGACCGTGATCTTCTGGTCGATCCAGACCACCCTGTCCGCCCAGTTGCTCGAGGCGATGGGGCTACATATCCCGATCCAGTTGGCCCGACCGCTCGACGGCTTCTCGGCACTCGCCGCCGGCATTAGCTATCTGTGGTTCCTCTCGGCCCTGTTCCCGCGCGAGCTTCCACCCCGCCTCGTCCGCTGGACCGCCTTGCCGGTGATCGTCTACTTGCTGATTGCCCTTGCCGACCCGGGACTCGTCCGTAGCGTCACCATCGGCTGGCTGCTCTATCTCGTCGTCGCTCTGCTGGGCCTTGCATTGCTCGCCCTCATGCAGGCGGTCCGACGCAATCGTCCCGATGCGGGCCTGACCCTGTTGGGCAGCGGCATCGTCGCGCTTACGGCCGCCCTGCAGATCTACTGGTTCAACGAGGCGGGCGCGCGCGATGCGGTGGCCAGCGTGGGCGTCCTAGCGGCCATGAGCCTGCATAGCCTCGCACTGGCCCGACGCAACGCGCGGGCCTTCGAACGCAGCCTGCGTCTGGAGACCGCATTGCGGCGCGCCAACCGATTGAAAGACGAGTTCCTGGCGAACACCTCGCACGAACTGCGCACCCCGTTGCATGCCATGATCGGCCTGGCCGAATCCCTGCCACGCGAGGATTCGAAAACACGTCAGGGGCTCGATCTGATCATCCAGAGCGGGCGGCGATTGGCGCGATTGGTGGATGACACCATCTCGTTTACCCAGCTCAAGCACGGTGAGCTGCCGATCCGGCGGCAACCCACCGCGGTTGCCCCCATGATTGAGCGCGTCATGGCCACCTGCCAGCCCTTGATCGGCGCTCGCCCGTTGGTACTCGAAGCCAAGGTAGAGGAAGGCCTGCCGTCCATTAACGCCGACCCGGACCGCTTGTACCAGGTACTGTTCAACCTGATCGGCAACGCCATCAAGTTCACCGACGAGGGCCGCATCCGCGTTTCCGCCCGCCGGGAGGACAAGCACATTGCGTTTACCGTGGAAGACACCGGTATCGGGATTCCGAAGGACCAACTGGATCGCATGCAGCGACCCTACGAACAAGGGCATGACTCGAGCCTCGACGGCCGCGGCGGGTTCGGCCTGGGCCTTGCCATCAGCCGCGCCCTACTGGAGCGACACGAGAGCGAACTCGTCCTGCAGAGCCAGAGTGGCGTCGGCACGACGATTCGCTTTTGCCTACCTGTCGCCAAGGACGACAACGTGGCCGCCACCGCACCCACGATCGGGGAAACACGGATCGAATCGCCGGTCCGCCATGACCATGGTGAGGAGGCAGAAAACACCACTGGTAGGGAGACGACCATCCTGATCGTCGACGACGACCCCACCGCGGCGGTCGTACTGCAAGAACAACTCCACCAGGCCGGTTACCGGACACTGGTTGCCCACTCGGGCACCAGGGCGCTGGAGTTGGCCAGTCAGCGTCGTATCGAGCTGGTGCTCCTGGACGTGATGATGCCGGACATGAGTGGCCTGACCGTGTGCCAGCGCCTGCGAGAGGAATTCGACGCCAACACCCTACCGATCATTCTCGTCACAGCCCGCACCCGTCCCGAGGATGTCGTCGAAGGGCTCGAGGCCGGCGCCAACGACCACCTCGCCAAGCCATTCTGGCGTCAAGAAATGCTGGCGCGCGTCGGGGCTCACCTGCGGGTGCACGAAAACGAGCAAATGCGCTGGGCATTGCAGGAAAAAAGCCGCTCCCCGACGGAAAACGAGCCGGAGGACCCGAGGTTGCTGCTGGTCAAGCTGCTCGAATGCAGCGTGACCCTCTGGCAGGTACAGACCGGAACCAGCCGCGCCGAACTGGCAGAGAAAAGCCGATTGTGGGCGGTCACCCTGGACGGCTCGGCAAGGAAAACACGGACGCTGGACCGCTACTTGAATCCCGACACCCTGCCCAAACGGCCACGATGGGGCGTGGTGGTGCGAACCGCGCGGTTCGTGGTCGAGCATCTCGAATTCGAATCCGATCGCGACACGCTTCGGAGCCGCATCGAATGCTTCGAGCGGATGCTGCCACGATAGGCCAGACCCATCGCCCGCCATCAGGTGGCTCGACCCCGGTTGTACCTTTGGCCAATAGACGAAGGGGGCGTGCTGCTCGACACTCCGTGCACAAAGACACATTTCTACCTGCCGCCTATCCCATTGTGCAGGTCGAGACACCGACGGAGAGACGGTCATGGCAGAAGCAATCGCGGTTATTCTGGAAGTTGAAGGGGATGTCTGGGCACGCTCGGCAGACGGCGAGATGCGCATGCTTCGCGCCGGAGATACCGTGTTTGCCGGCGAAACCGTTGTCACCGCCCAAGGGGCTCGAGTCGAGCTCGACCTCAGCAATGGCGACACCGTCCAGCTAGCCAGCGGCCAGTCCCTGCTGATCTCGCCCGAAATGCTCGCCGAAGCCGAGCCCAGCGCCGACGAGCAAGCGGTGACCGACCCAGGCGTCGCAGAGGTGCTCGCCCTGCTTGAAGGGGATGGCGACATCCTCGAGGAATTGGAAGCTCCCGCCGCCGGAACGACTGGCGGGGACGCTGGCGGCGGCCGGACACTGGTCGAAGTCACGCGCATCGTCGAACAGATCGATCCGCTGGCATTCAACTTTGCCGACCCCACCCGTGTACCCAATGAGCCGACACCGGGCGTGACCGGCGTTGCCGCGGCGGATGAAGCCGTCGAGCCAGTTGAGCCGACCGAACCCACCGCGCCGGAGGAAACGACCCCGGCCATCACCGTCAACCTGGACGACCAGAACGCCGAGACCGTCACCGAGAGCCTGATTTCCGGGACCACGACCAAGGTGGAGGCCGGGCAGACGGTCTCCATTACGGTCACCGATGGTGATAACACGGTGACCACTAGCGCCATCGTCCAATCGGATGGCAGCTACCAGGTCGTCGAAGACCTGAGCTCGCTGTCCGACGGGGAGCTCACCGCCACGGCCACCGTGAGCGACCAGGCCGGCAACGAAGCCACCGACACCGACACGGCCCTACTCGACACCCAGGCCGAGGCCACGATCACGATCGACACCATCGCGGGCGATGACGTGATCAACGAGGAAGAATCCGGCGAGACCATCACCATCACTGGTTCCGTCGGCGGTGACGCCGGCGAAGGT
>NZ_JBDODP010000044.1:0-2981 GCF_044582135.1 Guyparkeria halopsychrophila
CCCGCCCACGGCCGGGAGGTTCGAAAGCTGGTAAGAGGATAGCAGGCCACAGCGCACGTTCGAGGATGCAGGATCGAAAAAGCCGACCTGATTGGTTGGGAATTGGCGAGTGAATTGGAGGACGCGTCACCGTTTCGCGCCTGAAGGCGCTCCTACGCAGCCCCCGCCAATCCGTAGGAGCGGCTTTAGCCGCGAAACCCACAGGCCAGCACCCCATTCTTTCGCGCCCGAAGGCGCTCCCACAGATCACACACGTATACGGCCACCTTCCGACTCGATAATCACAACCACACGGCATCCCAGTATGGGTACTCACCCACGCGCTGAACCAACCCCGCCCGCACCGGATTGGCCACGATATATCGCGCAACCTGCGGAAGCTCCTCGTCATGCCGCACCGCATGATCGTGAAAACCCCGCTGCCATCGCAACATGGGCACAGCCCTCGCACTGCGGCCTTTGAACCGACCGACCACGCAAGACAAATCCCCGCTCGGCGCCAATCGCATCAACCAATGCAGATGATCCGGCATCAAACAGAACGCCGGCGTCTCCGTGCCTCCCGGCCCCTCTGTTTCACGCAGACAATCAATCACCCTCCGCGCGACATCCCAATTTACCAATCCGGACCATCGCCCGTGCGTCACGATGGTGATCGAATAGATCTGCCCGGGTATCGATACACGGCCGGTGCGCAGGCGCCAACCGTTTTGTCCCTTCTCGTCAGGCATCCTTGCCTCCTCTGAGATTGGTTTTTAAAGCTAACCATTCGCGCCTGAAGGCGCTCGTACGGGGCCTAGTCAGATGCAGGAGTGCCTTTAGGCGCGATATCCCTCCGTGGTGCTCTTCACACGCCCGATCGCGGCTAAAGCCGCTCCTACAGGTCCTCGCCCTACCGTAAATGCATGAAAGCGCCCCTACACCCGAATTGAGCCGGTAGGAGCGCCTTCAGGCGCGAAACATCAATAGTTATCGCGGCTAAAGCCGCTCCTACAGTTTGTTCCGGGCCGCTGCTCCGCTGACGGCTAAGGCCACCGCCAAGCCGATCACCGGCCAGATGATGGCCAAGGTATAGGAGGCATAAAAGCCAAAATGGGTATTGAACGGGAACAACGCAAGGCCCACCGCGACGATTGCCACACCACCGGGCATCCCCGCCTGTTGCCGCAGCAGCACCAGCAGAAATCCGATGTATGCGACCAGGTAGGCCAGCAGGCCCACCAATCCGGTGCTCACCTGCACGTCCAGGGCGAAAAAGTGCAGATGCATATACGGCGTGTCCGTGTAACCACGCTCGACGGCGGCGATTTCGTAGCCACGTACACCAACACCCAACCACGGATCGTCCTTTGCCACTTCCCAGCCGGCCAACCAGACATCGCCGCGCTTTGACGTCGCCTGGTTGAAGCTTTCCCGGTCGAGTTCGAACACCTTGGTGGCAACCTCGACGCGCTCGCGCGTCTCGGGCGACACGGCCAGCGTCGCCGCAAACGCGGTGACGGCGAGCACGATGGCCCCAACCACCCAGTACCAACGTGGCCGCACATACCAGAGAAGAAAAATACCGTAGCCGATCAGGCCCAAGATCATCAGCAGCATGGCCGAACGCGAACCGCTCAACAGAATCACCGCGAGAATCGGCAGGATCGCCAAGCCCCATAGCCGGCACGACCGCATCAGCCGCCGGGTCGCCTCGAGCAGCAACGGCAGCAGATGCGCGATCACCACCCCCATCGTCAGGTTTTCCCCGAACAGACCGGACAGGCGTCGACCGTTGTAAGGAAACCCCAGCACGTTCGTGCCGGTAGCGAACTGCCACAACCCGTCCAACGCCCAGACAAACACGATCGCC
The DNA here is from genome assembly GCF_044582135.1 of Guyparkeria halopsychrophila. NCBI lineage: Bacteria > Pseudomonadati > Pseudomonadota > Gammaproteobacteria > Chromatiales > Thioalkalibacteraceae > Guyparkeria > Guyparkeria halopsychrophila. Next base: position 1,853 of record NZ_JBDODP010000044.1, read on the forward strand.
AGCAATGAATAGAGAATCGCCGGCAACACGTCATGCCGCATCGCCGCCCAGACAATCGGCAGTGCCGCAATCCCGAACAGCGGGTAGTAGAGCGCATCACTCCAGGCCCGATCGAAATTCACCGCGCCCGTTAACGCGAGCAGTTGCGGCAACCAGAGCGCCACAATCAATACCAGCAACCATCGGGTTACCCGTTGCGCCACAAGCTCTCGCCCATGCACAAAGAGCAACCAGATACCGATGAACGCCAGAAAGGCCAGTGGCGCGTTGGCCGAGCGACCGAACGGAAAGACAAGGAAGACAAGGATGGTCAGCCCGACGATAGCGAGAGTCAGGCGGTCCCAGTCGGGAAAAATACGGGGGAAAAGAGGCATGGATCGGCCGTGTTTCATGGTCGGAGCCGCATTCTAGCGTGGCAGCGTGGGAGAGAGGAAAGCGGGCAAACAAAACTCAACGCACCAGCGGTTTGGGATCGGCTTCTCGACCGATATGGGGCTCAAACCCAATCCTCAAAGGCCCATCCCAAACCCGGAATCGCCGGCCGGAGGCGCATCGCGCCGAAGCCCCCCCCATCGGAAGATGGCTGTAGGAGCGCCTTCAGGCGCGAAACGATCAGTGCTGCCTGTTGGTTTCGCGGCTAAAGCCGCTCCTACCGGATCCCGGTGGATGTAGGAGCGCCTTCAGGCGCGAAACGATCGGGTGTTAGTCTGTTGGATTCGCGGCTAAAGCCGCTCCTACCGGGTCGGGCGGCTGTAGGAGCGGCTTCAGCCGCGATACCCAAACCACGACACCACCACCGTCACTCCTTCCAACAATGATCCTCGATGCGCTCATGCGGCTGATACCCGCTGACCAATTCGGACAGATGTTCACGCACAGCGGGCATATCGTAGCGGTCCATGTCCTTCTGCAAACGCGATAGGCACTTTTCGAAAACGCGCCAGCGCAGGCAATCCTCGCTGGCGCGCATGATGCGGGGATGCCCCGTGCCGTTCACCGCCTCACCGATCAGGAGCTCCTCGTAGAGCTTCTCTCCCGGACGCAAACCGGTGTAGGTGATCTCGATATCACCATCCGGATGCTCCTCGCCACGCACTTCCAAACCACTCAAATGCACCATGCGCCGCGC
>NZ_JBDODP010000045.1:0-2722 GCF_044582135.1 Guyparkeria halopsychrophila
GAGTGACGCTGAACTCATCGCTTGAGCGCTACATCGAAGTCCGGTAGAACACTACCATTTCAAGAAAACGGATCAACCAGGATGTATCCATGGCCTCACCGCTGTACGACTTACTTGAACGCTATCGGAATCACGCAAAAACAGACCGGGAAATGGGTACCTATTTTGAAGAACTAGTGAAAGCCTATTTCGAGCACGATGATGTTCAGACACAGCATTACGATAAGGTCTGGACATACGGCGACTGGGCAGAAGAGCAGGGGCTGAGTCGCAAGGATACAGGGATTGATCTTGTGGCCCGGGTTCGAGAGGACCACACCGAATTTTGCGCGATCCAGTGTAAGTTTTATGACAAAAACCACCGCCTGCAACGGGCAGACCTGGATTCTTTTTTCACGGCGTCGAATCGAAAGCCCTTTACCCGCCGAATCCTGATTGATACGACCGAAGTGGATCTGGGCAGCAACGCGCAGGCGCTTTTTGACGATACGAGCCAGTATGTCAAAACCAATCGCATCGGACTCCGAGATCTGGAAGAAAGCCGAATTGACTGGACCATCTTCTCCCAGAAAAAAGAGGTCGTTTACCGGCCTAAGAAGAAACTACGCTCACACCAAAAAGATGCGTTGGAGGCTGTTCGTGCCGGTTTAACGACAGCCGATCGCGGCAAGCTCATCATGGCTTGCGGTACCGGTAAAACATTTGCGGCACTGAAAATCGCGGAAGACCTGGCAGGTCAAGGTAAGCGGGTCCTGTTCATGGTGCCTTCGCTCGCTTTGATGTCCCAAACGGTGACCGAATGGTCGAACGATTCGACCGTTCCCTTGCGATCCTTCGCTGCCTGCTCTGACAGCCAGATCGGCAAGCGTCGTGCGTCGGACGACATTGCCGAGCTTCAGCAACACGATCTGGCATTTCCGGCGACAACCAATCCAGCCAAGCTCGTGGCTGAGGCCAACCAGGTGGCACCGGATGCAATGACGGTGGTGTTTTCGACCTACCAGTCGATTCAAGTGATCTCTGATGCACAAAAACTTCATGGACTGCCTGAGTTCGACCTGATTATTTGTGATGAGGCTCACCGGACAACGGGGGTCACCTTATCTGGCGAAGACGAGTCTAACTTTGTTCGAATCCATGACAATGAGCACGTTAAAGGAAAAAAACGCCTCTACATGACAGCAACTCCTCGAATCTTTGGGGAGGCGGTAAAAGGCAAGGCTGATGAAGGCGGCCATGAGCTTACGTCTATGGATGACATGAGTAAGTTTGGGGAAGTGTTGTTCTATCGTGGATTTTCATGGGCTGTCGAAAATGATCTACTGACTGATTATAAGGTCATCATCCTGGCTATGGATGAAGGTTTAGTGAGCCGTGGTCTTCAGAAAGCCCTATCTTCGGGAACTAACGAACTTCAATTGGATGACGCTAGCCGGATTATTGGGTGCTACAAGGCACTGACAAAAGCCACGCTGAAAGACGACATTCAATATGACACCCAGCCTATGCGCCGCGCCTTAGCGTTTTGCCGTGATATCAAATCTTCGCAACTTATTGAATCTCAATTTAGCGACGTCGTTGAAGAATATCTGGAATACCACGCCGAAGAAGGTGGGAGCCCTGACCTGCATTGCTCGATTGGTCATGTTGACGGTACGTTCAATGCCAAGAAACGCAATGTACTTCTGGATTGGCTCAAAGCCGAACCAGAAGACCATGAATGCCGCATTCTGACCAACGCCAGATGCCTTTCGGAAGGTGTGGATGTACCTGCCCTTGATGCCATCATGTTCCTGCACCCCCGGAAATCTCAGATCGACGTGGTCCAGTCTGTGGGCCGGGTCATGCGTAAAGCGGGCCCCGATAAACGCATGGGGTATGTAATTCTTCCCATCGGGGTACCGACCGGAGTAACACCCGAACAGGCACTGAACGACAATGAGAAACATAAGGTTGTTTGGCAGATTTTGAACGCTTTGCGTGCTCATGATGAACGGTTCGATGCCACTATAAACAAAGCATCCTTGGGCGAACGGATTGATAACACTATTCAAATCGTCGGCATCGATAGCGAAGAGTTGCGGGCCGTAACTGCCGAAGTAGACACTTTGCCGTCGAAAAGCAGTGGATCAGACAAGAAAAAGTCCACCGGTATTGGTGTCGAAGGAGAAGGCGAACCTCAAGCCGATGATGAAGCACAGCAACTCGGCATGGATTTTAACATGGAGGTCGGTGAGGCGATTCTGGCCAAAATCGTTAAGAAATGTGGAACCCGGGATTACTGGGAAGACTGGGCAACCGATATTGCTGACATTGCTCACAAACACATTGTTCGGATTAAAGGCACCCTGGATTCCGTCGAAGTTGCTCGAAACGCTTTCGATGAGTTCTTGTTAGAACTTCGAGATGACCTCAACGGCAGTATTACTGAAGATGAAGCTGTTGAGATGCTGGCCCAACACATTATTACTCGACCGGTTTTTGAAACCTTATTTGAGGGGCATCAGTTCACAAAGGAGAACCCTGTTTCAAAGGGTATCCAGCAAGTGCTGGATGTTCTTAATGAACATCGAATCGACAAGGAATCAAAGGCTCTGGAAAAGTTCTATGAGAGCGTGAAGCGCCGCTCCCAGGGCATACAGACCGCTCAAGGCAAACAGCGCCTGGTTGTAGAGCTATATGATAAGTTCTTTCGTAAAGCTTTTCCCCGCCTGACTCAGAG
>NZ_JBDODP010000046.1:0-2456 GCF_044582135.1 Guyparkeria halopsychrophila
ACGTCGCGCCGGGCACGGCGGTAGCTCATAACCACTCCGCCGCAACCGGCGTGCGAAACAATTCTTCCCACGATATGCCGTCCGTATCGGCTGATGGATGCCCACTCGAGTGGCGACTACGCTTGTAAGCGATAGCCGGAGACGTCTTTACCGAACCACCGTCGGAGGCTCCATGACCAATCGCGACGATATCCAAGACCGGGCCGCCGGCGCGATCATGGGAGCCTTCATCGGCGATGCCCTGGGGGTCGGCCCGCACTGGTACTACAACCTCGACGAGTTGCGTCGGGACTACGGCGACTGGATCGACGGCTACACCGACCCCAAGCCCGGTCGATACCACGAGGGCCTCAAGGCAGGTCAGCTCTCCCAGGCGGGGATCATCCTCGACTTGATGCTGCGTTCACTGGTGGAGGCGAATGGTTACGACGAAGAGGATTTCTGTCGACGTCTGGATGACGACCTCTTCCCAATGCTCGATGGCACCCCGGCCTCGGGTCCCGGCGGGTACACCAGCCAATCCATCCGCGATGCCTGGCGAAAACGTGTCGAGCACGGCTTGCCGTGGGGTGAGGTCGGTGGCCACGCCGACACCACCGAAGCCATCGAGCGCACACTTGCCATTGCCGTGCGCTATGCGCTTCAGCCCCAAAAACTGGCGGCAGCCATTGCCGACAACACCGTCCTGACCCAGGTGGATGAAACGGTGGTCTCCATGACCGTGGCGTACGGTGCGCTGCTGGCTTTGCTGGTTCAGGGGCACCGCCTGGATACGGAAATCTCCGACAAGCTGATGGCTTGGGTGAAAAGCGGTGATTTGCCGTTTCATGCCGTCACCAGCGATGATCTTCAGCCGCCCCAGCCGGGGCAGTCGGACCCACCCCGGGCAGGCCGTTTTGCCTCGCCCGATGCCCTGCTGACACCGTCCTGCATCGCCGCAGCGGCTGGCGATCCCGGGGTGCGAATCGAGCCGCCCTGGAAAGTCTCCCTGGTGTACGGCATGCCCTGCGCCATCTATCACCAGCTTCCGGCGGCTTACTACCTCTCGGCAAGATTTGCCGATGATTTCGAGGCGGCGGTATTGCACGCGGTCAATGGCGGTGGCCAGAACATGGCCCGGGCGATGCTGACCGGTGCGCTTACGGGGGCACAGGTGGGTCTCAGCGGAATCCCCCAGCGGTTTATCGACGGATTGGAAAACGTCGGCGAGTTACAGCAGCGGGCCGAGCAAGTGGCCTCAGCGGTGGCAGCCGACGGTCTTCCATGATGGCTTTTCACGTCGACGTGCGATGCCCCCCCGGCAGGGTCGCCCTTGCCGGGGGTTTTTGGTCTGGCGTCTGTCGCGCCGCAGATCCTGTTGGGGCGTTTTTTCGCCTGACCTTTAAAAGGAGGCCCGCCTTTTCTATCGCTTTGCGACCCGCAGTGGGTCTCAGGGCTGTCTGTCGGGCGGTGTAAGCTTGAAGATCCTCGTGTGGGTTCGGATGGCTGGACCCACATGGGATGAGCACCACGGGCGGCGTAAGCCGCGCTGATTTGCGCGCTGATTTATGGGGAGCGAATCATGCAGGAAGGTTTCGGAGAAGGGGTGTTGTCTATCTGGCAGACCCCTCTGTACCAGACAGGCGAAACGACCATCCACTTGAGCCAGTTGGTGATCGCGCTTCTCGTCATTGTTCTGGGCTTTTTCCTGGTGCGTTACGTGGGGGGCACGCTATCGCGTCGCATCGACAAGGATTCGCGCGTATCAGCCCAGCGGGCGCACGTGATCCGCAAGATGGTCGCCTACGTGGGCTATCTGACCATCGTCCTCATGGCCCTCCCCATTGCCGGCATTCCGATTACCGTGTTTGCCATCCTGGGTGGCGCCCTGGCGATCGGCGTGGGTTTTGGTGCCCAGAACCTGCTCAACAACCTGATCTCGGGCATCATTCTGCTTGTCGAACACCCCATCAGGATTGGCGATGTCGTCGAGCTGGAGACCGACAGAGGGCGCGTCGAGGATATCGGGAATCGCTGCGTGCGCATCCGGCGTTTCGATGGTGTGCATGTGCTGGTGCCGAACAGTTACTTTCTCGAGCAACGTGTCACCAACTGGACACTGGTGTCCAACGAGGTGCGCGGTGGGGTGACGGTGGGCGTGGCATACGGCTCACCCACCCGCCGGGTGGAACAGCTGATGTTGCAGGCCGCGATGGAGCAGAGGGCCATTGACGATAGCTTGGCGAATCCCGAGGTGCTGTTCGAGGACTTCGGCGACAACAGCCTGGTGTTCACCGTGTTTTTCTGGACGCGTGTTCAGGTCGCGACGGACCTTCGTCGACTCCAATCGACCATCCGATTCCGTATCGATGAGCTGTTTGCCGAAGACGGTATCGTGATTGCCTTCCCACAACGTGATGTGCACCTGGATATCAGCGATCCCCTGCCGCTTCGCATCGTTGATGAGTGAACGGGGC
>NZ_JBDODP010000047.1:0-2315 GCF_044582135.1 Guyparkeria halopsychrophila
GAGGCTAGGGATCGTTTATACCCCAGTGGAGGTGGTGGATTTCATTATCCACTCCGTCAACGATGTGCTCGAAAGTGAATTCAATCAGACCCTGGGCAGCCCAGGTGTGCATATTATTGATCCCTTTACAGGCACTGGCACCTTCATCACACGCTTGCTTCAGTCCGGGATGATCAAACCTGAAGAAATTGCCTATAAATACCAGAACGAGATTCATGCGAATGAGATCGTGCTGCTGGCCTATTATATTGCCGCCATTAACATCGAGGCGGTCTATCACGATGTCAGTAAGACGGAATATACTCCTTTCGAAGGCATTTGCTTGACTGATACTTTCCAAATGTACGAAAGGGACGACTTGGTCTCTGGACTTCTGGCCGATAACTCTGAACGCCGTAAGCGCCAAAAAGAACTCGACCTGAAAGTGATTATTGGTAATCCGCCCTATTCCACAGGACAAACTAGGGCCAACGACAATAACCAAAACATAGATTATCCCCATCTTGACGCTCGCATTGAGCAAACATATGGCGCTCGTTCGCGTGCCACGCTCTCCAAAGGACTTTACGATAGCTACATTCGCGCTATTCGTTGGGCTAGTGACCGCATCGCGACCGGCGGCGGAGTGGTAGGATTTGTGACGGGGTCTGGATTCATCGAAAAATTGTCAATGGATGGAATGCGGAAGTCTTTATTAGATGAATTTACGAAAATTTACGTATTTAATCTTAGAGGGGACATTCGCAAAAATATGTTGAGTAAAGGCAGCGCAAAAGAAGGCCAAAATATTTTTGGAAGTGGCAGTATGACAGGGATAGCCATAACCTTATTCGTCAAGAAAATGAATAATGAAGCAGCCTGCGAAATTTTTTACAGAGATATTGGCGATGACTTAACCACCAAAGAAAAGCTAGAAAGAATTAGCTTGTTTTCAGAGGGATTTAAATCTGCATCAGCGGACGATTGGCAGAAAATACTGCCGAATGAGCATGGCGACTGGATAAATCAACGAGATGCCTCCTTTTCTCATTTTATAAGCTTAGGCGATAAGTCGGGGAAATCTAATAAGATATTCAATAATTTCTCACTCGGCGTCTCAACAAATCGAGATGCATGGTGCTACAACTTCGGTAGGTCAAGTGTCGCATCTAATATTTCGGAAATGATTGAAATATATAACTCTCAACTCATCCAATTTAATGAAGGCCGTTTAGCTCTTGATAGGAAATCTCGCGAAAAGGAATTGAAAGATTTTCTCAATACTCATGCGGACTCGGTAAAAATAAACTGGACCCGGGGACTAAAACAGCAATTTGCAAGGAATCAGGACCTTAACTTCGCCGAGTCTTGTCTTGTCCGGAGTATCTATCGTCCCTTTACGGAACAGTGGCTCTATTTTAATCGTCAATTAAATGAAATGGTTCTACAGATGCCTCGCATATTTCCTGAGGCAAGAACGGATAACAGAGTGATTTGTCTTTCCGGTGTTGGTGCTAGAAGTGGCTTTTCAGCTCTTATGACAAAAAAACTTCCAAACCTACATGCTATTGATTCTTCTCAGAATTTTCCACTAAAGCTCTACGAGAAAGTTGCTGAAGATAAGTTTGACCTTTTTTCGGATAATAGTGACTCTTCAAAAAATTATACCGTAAAGGATGGAATCAGCGATGAGGGCTTGTACCATTTTGAAAGTGCATATCCAGGCGAGCAGATTTCTAAAGAAGATATATTTTACTATGTGTACGGGATTTTGCATTCAGAGGAATATCGTGAACGATTTTTAGATAACCTGAACAAGGAACTGCCTCGCATCCCGACCGTAAAAAAGAAAGAAGGGTTCTGGGCATTCAGCAAAGCGGGTCGAGAGCTGGCTAATTTGCACGTGAACTATGAGCAGATTGAGATGCACCCGGTCGGCTTTAAGATCTCCGGCAACCGTAGCTATGAAGAGCTGACTGACACTGATTTCCGGGTAGATAAACCGTGGAAGTTCAGTGGCCCTGCCAAAGACAAAGACAAATCCACCGTGAAATTCAACAACACAATCACAATTACCGATGTGCCTCTAGAAGCCTATGATTATGTAGTTAACGGCAAGCCCGCACTGGAATGGGTGATGGAGAGACAGATTGTGAAGACGGATAAGGCCAGCGGCATCGTGAATGATGCGAATGACTATGCCGTGGAAACCATGGGGAACCCAGCTTACCCGTTAGAACTTTTCCGGAGAGTGATCACGGTTAGCCTGGAGACGATGAGGATTGTGCGAGGCCTGCCCACGCTGGATATTTGAGTCGATGAGATCGAAATCACCT
>NZ_JBDODP010000048.1:0-1772 GCF_044582135.1 Guyparkeria halopsychrophila
CATCGGGTCGACCCCAAAGCCCTGGGCGGTGGCGTACGCGACCGGAAATGCCAGGGCCGCCGCGGCGTTGTTGGTGACCGTCTCGGTCAGGACCACCGTCAGCAGGTAGGCACCCACAAACGCGGCGAAGACACCATGGCCGCTGAACGTTGCCTGCATGAAATTGGCGATCAGTGCTGCACCGTCAGATTGCTCCAGTCCCTCGGCGAGCGTGAGTGCCGAGCCGATAATCACGACCAGTTCGAACGGAAAGCGGCGGCGCAGCTCACCCACGGTGAGAATGCGGGTAACCAGCAGGGCACCGAGCAGGACCAATAGCCCTTCAAACAGTGTCAGCCAGCCGACGGTGGCTGACGCGATCACGGCTAGAAAGCCGCCCAACGCAAAGGTGCTTTGTACCGTGCCGAGCCGAGGGCGCTGGAAACTGCCGCTGAGCAAGTGAAAGTTGCGGTCAATGTTGCGGTGTTGCAGGAAGTCAGCCCCCGTCGCCAGGAGCAGGCAGTCGCCCGCGCGCAGGGGCACGCGCCCCAGTTGCCCCTGAATCCTTTCGTTCCCCCGCCGAATGCCGACGACGCCGGCATTGAACATGCTGCGAAAGTCGACCTCCTGAAGCGTGCGATTGGCCAACTCCGACTCGTTCGAGATCACCACCTCGACCAGGTTGGTTGCGAGGAGGTCATCCGCCCGGTGCCCGAACAGGTCGAGGCCGGGAAAGCGCTGCAGTGCCTGGACCTTGTCGACCTCGCCGGTAAAGATCAGCAGGTCACCGGCGGCCAGTACCTCGTCGGGTCCCACGGCGGTGATCAGTCGGCCCTGGCGCTCGATCTCGAGCAGATACAGGCCCTCAAGCTTTCTCAGGCCATTGGCCTCGATGCTGCGACCGATCAGCGGCGAGTCGGGTTGCACTTCGGCGGCCAAAAAGTAGGCCATCGCCTCGCCCCGATTCTCGGGCTCGTTCTCCGGCAGATGCCGTGCCTGCCACCACAATACCGCCAGGCCCAGCACGGCCACCGGCACACCGACCAGCGTGAACTGGAACATGGTCAGTTCCGGCAGGCCGGCGTTCACGGCAAACGAGCTGACCACGAGGTTGGTCGAGGTGCCGATCAGGGTCGTGACCCCGCCGAGGATCGATGCGTAGGACAGCGGGATCAGCAGCCGGGACGGCGCGATGCGCTTTTGCTTGGAGATCGCGCCAAGAAAGGCGCCGACCACGGCCGTGTTGTTCAGAAACGCCGAGAGTATTGCCGTGGTGCCGATCAGCTTGAATCGGGCAAATCCCTCGTTTCCGGAGAGCAGGCGCTCGGCGATCTTGTCGAGGAAGTGCGAGCGCTCCAGCGCCAGGGACACCAGAAGGAGCAAGGCGAGGGTGGCCAGCGCCGGGTTGGTGAAGTTGTCGAGCATGGATGCCGGTTCGACCACTCCCGTCAGGACGAAGGCGCTGGCCAGCGAGACGAAGGCCAACGCCGGTGCGACCCGCCCCGTGGCGAGAACGGCGAGGAGCCCCAATATGGCGAGCAGCGTAATCCAGGTGGTCATGGGCTAGGCGTCCTTGTCCTTGGTCGAATCAGGGTCCGGGGCATCGCCGTGCGGAGGCATGATTCGGTCGTGCATCTCTGTAGCCATGAATCTCGGAAGGTCATGAATTGTGATTCTAAGCGGCGTTCAATACACTGTCGAATCATTGCCTGATCAATGCAAGAGATTAACCCTGTATTGGTCAGATAAAACAACGGGTTGGGGTTTTCTTGGCGAGAAAACATTTTTCGCCG
>NZ_JBDODP010000049.1:0-1671 GCF_044582135.1 Guyparkeria halopsychrophila
CGACGTTTGTCAAGAAAGATGTCGTGATTTCTAGGCTGCCCGGCCTCTCATTTCCTGGGCGGGTTCCGCCGCCGGCGGGTCCGGGTTGAGCCAGACCTCGCCGATCGGCGACCAGGCTCTCGTCTTGCCGCTCCACCGTTCGGGGCGGCGGCGCCGGGCGGCCTCGTAGACCGCCTTGCGCTGGGCGAGGATGGCCGCATCCTGTCCGGCGTGCCGTTCGGCGGGCGTGACGAACCGAATGGCGCTGTGGCGGTGGGTCCGGTTGTACCAGTGCACGAAGCCATGCACCCACTCCCGGGCCGCCTCGAGGCTGGCAAAGGGCCCGGACGGATAGGCCGGTGTGTATTTCAGGGTCCCGAACAGGCTCTCCGAGTAAGGGTTGTCGTTGCTCACCGACGGCCGGCTGAACGAGGGCACAACACCGAGTCGTTGGAGCGTCGCCAGCATGGTGGCGCCCTTCATCGGCGAGCCGTTGTCCGAGTGCAGCACCAGGTCCCGTTGCCGCACGCCCTCGGCCAGGCTAGCCTTCTGGAGCAGCGTCGAGGCATGCTCGGCGGTCTCCGTCTCGTGGACCTCCCAGCCGACGATCTTGCGGCTGTAGATGTCCATCACCAGGTAGAGCCGGTAGAACCGCCCGAGGAGCGTGCTGGCCAGGTAGGTAATATCCCAACTCCACACCTCGTTGGGACGGCGGGCCCGGTAGGCCGCAGGCTTGCTGCGCCGGCTCGGCGCCCGAGCCTTGCCTCGGTGGTAAAGCTGTCCGGCCTCCCGGAGGACGCGGTAGAAGCTCGACTCCGAGGCGATATAGATCCCCTCGTCGGCCAGTGCCGGGACGATCTGTGACGGCGGCAGGCTGGCATACGCCTCGGCGTTGCAGGTGGCGAGGACGTCCTGGCGTTCCTGCGGCGTGAGTTTGTTCGACGGGGCGTCGCGGTCGATCTCGGGGCGCTGGTCCACCCGGACGTCACCGCCCCGGGTCCATCGCTGGTAGGTCCGATGACTCAGACCGACTTCCTCACAGGCACGACGGGCGGTGGTTCCGGCATCGACGGCCTCGTCGATCAGCTTGACGGTCTCGCGGCGATCCGGGGCGCTGATCATGCGTCCCCTCCGTCCCCCCAGATCGCCTCGGCTTTTTTTCGCAGCACCAGCAGGGCGGCCGTCTCGGCCAGCGCCTTCTCCTTCTGATCGAGCTCGCGGCGCAACGTCCGGAGTTGCTTCTCGTCGGCTTTCCGGGCGCTCTTGAGACGTTGGTTCTGGCGGCGATCCCAGTCATTGGCCTGCTCGCAGGCCTCACGCCACTGGTGGATCTGTGCCGGGTAGAGGCCACGCTCCCGGCAGTAGGCGGACAAATCGGCCTCGTTGAGGGCCGCCGTCTCCATTACCGCGGCGAACTTGTCCGCCGAGCCCCAGCCCTGCGGCGTCGTCTCGCCGTCCGGCAGCAGACGCCCCTCGGCCCGCGCCGCCTTGCGCCAGTTGTACAGCGTGGCCACCGGGATGCCTTCCTCGGCGGCCAACGCCGGCACCGTTCGATTGGTCGGCGGAAGCATCTTCTTCAGTACCGCTTCCTTCCGTTCCTTCGCATAACGCATCGATCGCTCCTGTGCCCCCTCTCGGATTCCGTTTTAGAATCCTACGCGACTTGGACGACATCTATCCTGACCGAGGGGG
>NZ_JBDODP010000005.1:0-106761 GCF_044582135.1 Guyparkeria halopsychrophila
CAGCGCCGGGTCGTCAAGGCCGAACATATCGCCCTGATCGGCGGCGTTGTTATCACCCATCGACTTAACCGCGCGCATGATGTTGACCGCCACGCTGATCGGCTTGCCTTCCTGGGCTGAGCCCCAGGGCTTGCAGGCGGTCGCTGTACGGGGCGGCGTTCGCTACTTGCGCGGCGCCCTGGTCGGTGACTTGACCGGCTTGATGCGCCTCGACCAATAGCTCGCTGCCTCTTTCAGCGACCTGCCACCCAGTTCGGCCTTTTTGTCTGGACGTGAGCCCTTCGGCTGCTGCTTCATCGCCCGTGTACCCGCTTTGCTGGAAGAATTGGACATAGTCTTTCACCTCGCCCTGGCCGTCGCGGGTATTGAGGCCCGCGCCCCTCTTTCGCCTTCTGCTCTTCCGATCTCATCGGGATAGCGGAGGCCCTTCACCGGACAAGCTTGCTCGACGGAGCGGCTCATCGACAAGAAATTTGACCGCGATCCAATAAGCATCATACCTTGCGATTTGCATGAAAAGATTGGACCCGGGAACGGTTTGTCAAAAAACACAGGATTTACAAAAATGGAAAGATATTATCTTATCAAGTTGATACTTGCGGCGCTCATCACAACCACAACTGGGTGCCAATTTCAGGAAACAGAACAACCAAATTACTCCAGTTACGATGAATGTGTAATACAAAACGCAAAGCATGCCAAGACAAACGGAACCGCACGAATTATACAGAGATCTTGCCTTGGCCAGTTTCCGATCCAATTTGATTGGCAAGAAATTGCAGACAAAGCGAACATGAAAAGCTGGAAAGAAGTCTTGCAGGGAAAAGGATTCAAAGAACTTGCAGAAAAGGAAAAACAGGAAGCAAAAAACCAGTATTGGGAAGAGGTGATAAAACCATTTATTAGAAATGATTTCATAGAGACTGCGAGGGAGCAGTTCCTAGCCATTCGGCATTAAAAATTCCTATGAATTAAAATGCTTGCGCGGCATGGCCAACACCTAAATGTTGTGCCGGTGGTTCCGGTCTCGTGATTCATTAGGGCCGGGCAGGTGGCGGCGTGCGCCGCCCGCAATCCTTTCAGACAAAAGCAGAGGCACGAGCCTAGACCGAGCGCCTGTTTAGTTAGGTTTGACGATGAAGGGGTCGAGCAGGCTGAACCCAAGCGTCATCACGGCTACCCACAAAAACCAGGATGAAACCATAATGACAATGCCGATTGTCGCGCGGCGCCCTTCGTTGTCCGCGCCAGGGTAAATCTTGCCCACGAACGCCCGGCCGCCGACAACGGCGCCAAGCATTAACAAGAAGGCCGGGACATTGACCACCCACATGGCAACACTGGGGCTCATTTCATCTTTCCCTCACTCATGCTCCGCCTCCTTGAAAAGGAAGATCATGTTCACAAGTACGAGGAGCGCATTCAGCGCCACCTCAACAACTTCAACCGGGGGTATGATCGGTGCCTAGCCCAGCCCGTGCTTGAGATAGTCAGCAACGTAGATCCATATGGTGCCGATAACGTAGCTTGCAAGCAGCAGAACGACTATCAAGCCAAAGGCAGCCTCGAGGCCAACAAATTGATTGCCCCCACCTTTCTTCTTCCTTCTTTCACTCATGCTCCGCTTCCTTCATTGCTCGGCAAAATTCGTCAAGATGGTGGTCGATCCTCCACTCGATAATCGCCCCCATGGTGGTGCGCTCAAGATGGCTTGACCACTACAAGGACACTGGGAAGTTTGCCGCGCGGGGCGGGCCTCCCTTTTCGTCTTTTTGCTCTAACTATTCCTAACATTTAATGACCTTACCAAGTCTAGCGCGATCCCCGCACGCGGTGCATTTACTCCACTTGTTCTCGATCCGGTTCAGCACGTCGTGTGGAACCGCCAGCACATCGAGCAACATCCCGGACGCTTCGGCGAGGTCTCCGTCGAGGTTGGGCCGGATGAACTCCCGTCAAAGCAGGCCGAGATAGATTCGGCGTTCCTCGATTGCCTCGATCATGCCGCGCTCGGTCATCATTCCCATGGCGCACCCTCCGCAGGCACAGGCCGCCAACTCGAACAGGCGCGGCGGTCTGTGTCGAACATGAAACCGCAGGTCGGGGGCGGCTCGCACACGTTGAACCCGGCGCATCTGCGAACCCGCAGGCCAACGGATCGACCAGGGACCCGCTTGGTGTCAATCAAGTTTGCCGGGTGGTTCCTAGCCCTTAGGCACGCTCTACGCTTCCCGCGTGGGGTAGGGCGGGTACAGGGCCCCGAATGACTCGCTATGCCTGCCACCTCGCTCTCTTGCGGCCTCTCCCGCTATTCCGAACCACGGTTCGCGTTTTTCTCTGCCCAGGACTTAGAAGGGCCTTCCTCGGATGGCGCAGAAATTGGATCAAGCATGTTTGGCCCGGCAGATACCCAGTAGGCATCTGTCTGCCCATGTGGCCGAAGTTTCCGCATGGAAAAGCTGAGGTCACCCAAAAAGACTACGTCACCAGCGTTGAACATGCGGCACTCACCACGGAGCCGATGGGCGCTCAATGACCTTGCAAAAGCCGCTTTGTCACCGGACGCGGCAAAAGAAGCTAGCCGGTCATAATCACCACGAGACTTGCAGCCAACGATGCTGCTTTCTGCGAATCGATACCAACCGGATGAGCTCGCAACTTGTGGCGGCGCATTTTCTGCCGTGGGGTTGTCATTGGTTTCAGGCGAACTGACTTCATCAGGACTGCCGTAAACCATTTCGATTTGCTTTTCGATCGGGACCGGAGTGTAGACCTCACGGTTTGAATCGACGGCGGGCTCTCCAAGTATCGCGTCATAGGCTCCAGCCCCAGCGAAATAGAAACCAAACCCGATGATCGCGGCGAAAATAATGGCAACCGGCCCATAGACCAGCACACGGATCGTGTTTTCTATCCAGCGCGGCATGAGAGCCCCCTATGGCCGCACTCCGGGCAATCCCTCATCGTCATTTAATGACACTCCATGTTGTTGACCTCAGCCCTTACAGTAGCCCGATACCAACGGCAGAAAAACCCGCAATGTGCCGGCCATGGTGATTGATCATCGGCGCAAGGGCCCCTAGTAACCTACCGCCAGCGTCGGGACCGTGCCCGTTCCTCGGCACGTCGAAGGTAGGCGGTGTAGCCGCGAACCTGATCCCCCAGGGTCGAGCCCGGCGGCGCCACTTTCCCGCTTGCTTGCAGTTGTCGCAGGCGTCGGGCGGGGATGCCCAACAGTCGGGCCACGGTGCGTTGTGGCGGCGTCAGAGTGTCCAGGTCGATCATTGGTTGGTGCTCCCGGTTCCGGTGTCGTGGTCGGCCAAGGCTGGGCCATTCGTTGCAGTCGGGCGGGCTGGCAAGCGTGGGCGCTTCCGGTATCTGGGGGACAACAACAACCCCCAAGGCAGGCCGAAAATTATTCGAACTCCGCGGTCTGCCGCACCCGCGTGGCCGGCAACTCTCAGAGGGACCCGCGCACTTCCCGTCCGCCATGAGCGCGTGAGCATGTCGGTCTGCTATCGTCCGTATTGGCCCCCTCGCCAGGAAGGCGATGCACCAAGACATTGGGAAGTCTGCGATGCGGGGCGGGCCTTCCTTCCGTGTCTCTCTGCACTAACTTTTTCTAACTTTCTGACCCGGCTTGCTTGGCTCGGCCGCCATCGCTATGACTCTCCCTCCACAGTCACAGGCCGCCAGATCGAACAGGGGCGGCGGTCGGTGTCGAACATGAACCCACAAGCCGGGGGCGGTTCTCCCGCCAGGCATCGCCCGACACGGGCACGGGGTGCGATCCGCTCGAAGCGTCGGCAGTCGAGACAGCGAACCAAGGGCAAAGGCGGCACACCAAAGCCGGGCCATGCCGCCGGCTCTGCCTTTGGTGCTTGCGGCGCGGCCTCCCGTTTTTGACTCGGACCCCTGCTATTTTCGGTGGTACGGGTGGTACAAGGGGTACAGCCCCGCCATGGCGCGGTTTCAGATGTACCATCTGCCTTTTTCTCAGGTGGTACAGGTGGTACAGGCCGGCGGGTGGTCATGTGGTCGAGCACGTTACCCAGCCCCATGGTCGCCTCCCTCGTCGGGCAGTCTCACGACATAAAGCCGCTTCTTACCCTCCGGCGTGCGTACCTGCTTTGATCGCTTGCCGTAACCCGCTTCCTTGTCAGCAAGCCAACCGGCCACGTCCAATGCCTGGGCAATGCGGGCAGTGTCGAAGCCTGGGGAAGCGGCCCGAAGGCCGGTCGGAGTGAACAGGTAATCACGCACCCCGTGGCGCTCACGCCACCAGCCAGCGCGGCCCGCGTGCGTGGTCACCTTGTCCGGTCCCTCCAGATTGGTAAACCGAGTGTCGGCATGCGCGTCGATAAAAGCCGCCACGGCATCGCACACCTGCCGATCCTCGGTTACACCCGAACCCTTGGCATTCGCCCACACGGCGAACAGATCGGCGGCGGCTTGCATGGCCTCGCCTTCGGGCCAGCCGGTAATGCCATATTCCGTCGCCAACTCGCCCGCGATCCCCGCCACGGCAAACGCCTTGGCGGCGCGACCCTCCAGGCCATCGCGGCCGGCAAAGGCGGGCAGGGCCAAGGCTCGCTCCAACTCCCCGCCCATGTCTCGGGTGTCATCGATCAACCGGCACACGAACTCCGGGCCGGCGTGCCCATAGTGGCGACCGGCGGCCCGCTTGATCGCGTCCGCTAGCGACCGGCCGCCCTCGTGCTTGTGCAGGTCATCAAACACCCCTTGGGCGCGGTTGGCGGGAATGTCCAACAGCCGGACCGACTGCCCGGCTTTCTGCCGGTGTCCGCCTTCGGCCATGTGGGCGGCCAAGGTGCGTTCCCCGGTAGACAACATCGCCACCCGCCAGCGGTAGGCATGTCGTGCTGCCCCTGTCCGGGCGGCGCGCGTCTTACCGACTCCGTTGCCAAGCGCATAGACGGTGCTACCAATCTCCCGGCTGTCCGCCTCGCTGATCTCGTCAAGGCATAACAACGTGTCGTTCAGCGCGGCGGCGATGCCCTCCAGGCCATTGCCCGTCGCTCGCCAGGTGCGTACAAAATCAGGGCCACCCCATACGCTGGCGGCCGCGTGCAAGCCGGTGGTCTTGCCGCTCGAACTGTCACCCACAAAGTGGAACCCGTGCCCGGTGTGAGAAGCCACGCGCTCGAACAGGGGCCCGGCGAACCCGACCGACACGGCGAACACCAGCACGGGGTTGCCCGCCATCAACGAAGCGAGCTCATCCCGCCAGCCGGACAAGGTGCCGCCAGCGGTGAACTGATCGGCGGCCGGGTGCTCGCTCTGATAGCTCACGTCGCCTTCGCCAATCGTCTTCCGGGGCAGGATGAATAGCTCGTCACCATGCCAGCCGGTGCGGGTGGCGGCGGTGACTCGTCGCCTCGGGCTCGATTGCATCAACCAGGCGTTAAGCCGTGCTCGCGCCTCCGGGTTGATCCTTACCCCAAGGTCGAGCAATTCGGCGCGCATCTCGTCGCCCCCGGCATTCAGCAGGCGCATGGGCATTGCCCACTCCCGCCACTGGCCGTCCGGGTTCACGAACCGCAACAGGCGGCCGAAGCTATCGCCCTGGGGGCTGGCGGTGATCGCCTCGACGTGGATTGGCGAACACACCCACAGGTCGAAGGGCTCCGGCGGTTTGTCGCCTTTGCCGCCTCGCATGCCGTGGTAGTACAGGCCGGGCCGGCCCAACTCGGTCCAATCGTTGTAAACCGCAAAGCTCGGGCGCTTCGGTTCCGGCAGCTCCGGCGTTTCGGGCGGCGGTGCCTCAGTCGGTGCAACCGGCTCGGGCAACTCCGGGGCGGTTTCGTCTGTACCACCTGCACCACCCTCGGAAATGGCCGGTGGTACAGGCTCAGGCCGCATGCTGGCGGGCTTGTACCACGTGTCCCACCTGTCCCCCCGGTTTTGCAAGGGGGCCGGGTTCGTTTCGGGTGCTGTCTCTGTCATTCGGCACCCCCTTGGTGATAGGCCATCAGGTCGTTGAAGTCGGAAATCTCCAGCGGCGCGCCCGGCGGGAAATCCGGCCAGATAACCCGACCGCCAGCATTGATCGCGGCGGCTCGCCCGGCTGCCATGCCGGGGTTGTGGTCCGGGTGTTTGCGGTCGTTGTCGCAAGCGACCACCAACGGCAGGTCGGGCCAACGCTCACGGGCCGCCAGCGCCACGGGCTCCAGGTTGCCGGCGTCGATTGCGGCTAACACCAGGTCGCCCGGTGACATTGCCGCCAGCGTGCAGCCGGTCGCCCATCCTTCGCAGACGGTCAGCCGGTCCGGTTGCTCGGGTGCATGAACAGGGATCGCATGCCCGCGCTTCGCCCCGCCGGACAACATGCGCTTCCCGCCCTGTTGATCGATGAACTGGAGGGACGCAAGCGACCAATCGGATAGGCGGCGGATAGGTAACACTAGGCGGCCGCCTTGCTGACGGGCACCCATGGGCTCGATCCGCTTTCGGGCAGCGTAGGGGTGGGCCGCATCGGCCGGGACCGATCCCGCCCATAGGCTGGCGGCTCGCTTGGCGGCCATGGCATGGCGGTTTGCTCGGTCGGCAGCGGTCTGGGCTTTGGCGGTTGCAATGCGTGCCCGTTGCTCTGCCTTCTCGGCCTCGCTCAGCGATTGCCAGGCATCGGCGTGCCACGTGTGCTTTGCCCCGGTCCGCCAGCTACCGAACACCCCGACCGGGTTTCGATCTCCGTGCAGCACGTACCACCCGTTTTTCGATCCGGGTTTGTCACCCTCGACCCGGTATCGGCGCATATCACCATCGGCAACCAGGGCGGCACCTTCGGCCGGGGCCAACTCGGCCTCACGCATGGCCGCCAGCATGGCAAGCTCGGGCGGCGTGATTGCCTGTCTCTCGCCTGTCTGGGTTCGTGCGCTCATTGGCTCACCTCCGCAGCTCCAGGCATTAGGACGTACTCGGCAACGTGGTGGGGGTTGCCGGCGGCGTCGCGCTCTGTGCGCCATAGCGTTTCGATGCGGTGGCCTCGGGCTCGCAGCTCAAACACACGGCCGGCAGGGTGCAACACGTTAAGGCGCTCGCGTGCCTCAATCGTTGTCAGGCGGTGATGCTGGCGAAGGTGGGCGAGAACGCGGGCGCGTTGTGCTTCGGCACTCCGGCCCTGTGCCTGGGCGGTGCTACGCTGACGGTGTGTCCCCGGCCCCTGCATACCTTCGCGGTGTGTGGGGGTTTCTCGTTTCATGCCACAGCCTCCCGCTCGTTTGCCTCGATCTCAGCGGCCAGCGCATTACGCGACCGGACTTCGGCGGCGTTCAGCTCGTGCCGGCGGCGGTAGGCTTCGGCCTCCGCTCGACTGGCGAAGGGACCGGCCACCATGTGGCGAATCAGGATCGGCGGGAACACGGTCGGCAGGGCGCGGCGGTCGGTAAGGTGGTAGGCGCGGGCGGTCATGCTTCCACCCCCTGCCGGTCGGCAATGAACTGGTCGAGGGTGGACAGCCGCCAGCCGGTTACCTGTGCCGACAGCTTGATAGGACGTGGAAGCTCCCCGCGCTCGACAAACCGGTAGAGGGTCGATTTACCGATCCCCAGATAGGCGGCCGCCTCACGCGGACGGATGATGGCTTGGCCCTGATAGGCCGGGCCGGCATGGGTGTTTCTGGTCATGCGTCTTACCCCGTGGGTTTCGTTGAACACGGAATAAAACTAGGGCGGGAACGGGGCGGCGAATAGGTGGGCAGGTTGCAGAAAACCCATCCCGTAGAGCGGGTGCAACCTGGGGTGGGTAGGTGCTGACCTCGACTCGCTGAGATCCCTCGAACCCTATCGTGACGGGCTTTGCTAGAGGGGGTAGGTTCGTCAGTCCCCGCCTGGGGTTTTCGGTGATCCGCCTTGCGGTCGCCAGTTGACGACGGCGGCGGCTTGCTCGATTCCGGTCTGATTCATCTTGCGCTTGCCCGTTTCGCGGTCCGTTGTCACCAGGTCAAGCTCGGAATAGTGAGACTCCAGCCATTTGGTCGCGGCTGATTTCGGGCTCTGCCCGCTCCACAGCTCGTCATCCTCCATCGCTTCCCATGCGCGAACAGCGGCCGCCAGCTTCGGGGAGTAGCGCGGGTGTTCGCGGTCGAGATATGCGGGCTTCCCTTCTGATTCGAGGCCGAAAAACGGAACGGGAAATCGGCGCGACTCCAGCCAGGAGACCAGGTCATCACGCGCCACGGTCGTCTCGAACCAATCAGGGAATTGCTTGTAGAAGAATGACCCGCCCTCGGACTGGTGGAACTCTTCGTCTTCGTCGGCGGTGTTGCCGTACTCGGGGTTCATTCCGAACGGCGCGGTTTCTCCGGCCTCCCGGTAGTCCATGTCGGTCACTGCGTCTGCATAGCCATATTCGCGGGCCGAATAGCGCACGGTCGCCGGCAGCTTGTCTTCACGGATCGCGTTGGAGATAGCAGACAGCACGGTCTCAAGGTCCGCTAATCCGGGGTCCAGGTTGTTGGCATCAATGCTGTGAGGCGTCGGCAAATTGCGCCCATTGTCCGGTTTGAACCAATAGACCTTTGTCGGCTCGATACCAGCCACGAGCGCGACGGCATCAACCACCCGGAAAACGTCACTCAGCGCCCAAAACTTCCCGATCTGCCGGGTTGATTCGGTTTGGTCACTCATCGCTTTCCCTCTCTAGTGTTTCCCGTGGAATCGTCCATTGGCGGTCACTCGTCGCCAGGCTTTCGCAGCCGGTCGCAGTAGTCCGCCCATGTCTGCATCATTTCCCGCCGGTCCTCCAGGTGCTTGGTCCGGTTGTAGCTCCGGCCGTTGGGATCTCGCACGGTGTGGGCTAGCTGGTGCTCAATCCAGTCGGGGCGATACCCCAACACCTCGTCGAGCATGGTGCGGGCGCTCGCCCGGAAACCGTGGTGGGTGTGCTCGGTCTTGTCGAAGCCAAGGCGGCGAAGGCAGGCGTTCACGGTGTTGGCGGATAACGGCCGATCCGCGTTGCGGATGTTGGGGAACACCAATTCCCGGTGCCCGGTCCATGCCCGCAGCTCCCGCAGAATCTCGACGGCTTGTGAGGGGAGGGGCACGGTGTGCAACTCGGGCTGCTCTTGCGCCTTGCGCTTGGATTTCCAGAACGTCCATTCCGCCCGGTCTAGGTCAACTTCCGACCAGCGCATGTGCCGCAACTCGCCGGGGCGTGTCCACAGCAACGGGGCGAGGCGGACGATTGCCAAGACTTGAGGTTGCGCCTCTAGGCCGTTGATCGCTCGCAGCAATTCCCCGAAGCGGGCCGGGGTGGTGATGGCGGAAAAGTGATCCGGCGCGGGTTTCTTTGCCATGGCTTCCTCCAGGCCGGCGGCCGGGTTGAAGGTGGCCAGGTCGGAGGCAATGGCGAACTTGTAGATTCGGGCAACGTGCTGGCGGGCGCGGCGTGCCGACTCGATCCCAGCGGACTTCTCGACCACGCGCAACACCTCCAGCAATCGGGAGGGTGTTATCTCAGCAATCGGCACGTGGCCAAGGGCAGGGAACACGTGGCGGTTTAGCCGGCCCTCGACCTTCTCGCGTGTACCAGCGGCCCACGCTTGCGCGGCCAGCCAATCGCGGCCGACTTTCTCCAGGGTGGAGGTCCGGGTCTGATCGGCCATGCGGGCGGCCTCGACTTGTTGGCGACGGTGCTCGATTGGGTCGATCCCATCCGCCAGGAAGGCGCGGAACTCGTCACGGCGGCGGCGAGCATCGGCCAAGCTCATCTCTGGCAGCTTGCCCAACGTGGTTTCCCGGCTCTTGCCGTGGAACTTGTAGCGGAACACCCACGCCCGGCCACTTTCGCGGACGCGCAAAGACAGGCCGCCCCCGTCAAATAGCTTGAAGGCGCGGCCGGCGAACTTGGCCCGGCGAACGTCGAGCGCGGATAGTTGGTTGGTACGCATGCCTCTGTCCCCTGTATCAGCGAGGCGGGGCAGGGCGAAGGTGGGGGCTAGTCAGTCCCCACCCGTGCCGTGGTCCCCCCTCTGGTCCCCTCTCTCTATCCTACATTGGTGGGGACCGGCTGGGACAGGGCGGGACAGCAAAAAGCCCCGGAACCGCACTTTAGTGAGATCTCCGGGGCTTTTTGGGACTCACTGGGGAGGCTGTTTGGTGGCTATGGGTGGATTCGAACCACCGACTCCGGCATTATGAGTGCCGTGCTCTAACCAGCTGAGCTACATAGCCAAGCAAGGCGCGCATTATCGGGATTCCCCGACGGGTTGTCAACCCTGTCCGCGCGCCTTTTCACGCCCATTCAGACATTGAATCGGAAGTGCACGACATCCCCTTCGTGCATGACGTAGTCCTTGCCTTCCAGCCGCCATTTTCCAGCTTCCTTGGCCCCTTGCTCGCCACCACAAGTGACGAAATCGTCGTAGGCGACCACTTCGGCGCGGATAAAGCCCTTTTCGAAGTCGGTGTGGATCACACCGGCGGCCTGAGGGGCCGTCATGCCGCGCTTTATCGTCCAGGCACGCACTTCCTTTACCCCGGCGGTGAAATAGGTCTGCAGGCCGAGCAACTCGTAGCCGGCGCGAATCACCCGGTCGAGTCCGGGTTCCTCGAGTCCCATCTCATCGAGGAACATGGTCTTGTCCTCGCCTTCCAGGTCGATCAGTTCGGCCTCGGTGGTCGCGGACACCGGCACCACCGTCGCTCCCTCAGCGCCGGCGAGGTCGCGGACCTGGTCGAGGAACGGATTGTTCTCAAAGCCGTTCTCATCCACGTTGGCAATGAACATCAGCGGTTTGCTGGTCAGCAAGTGCAGATCGTGAAGCAGGGCGAGCTTCTCGGCATCAAGCTTCATGCTTCGGACCGAGTGCCCCTGATCGAGCACCTCGGCAACTTCCTTGACCAGCTCGAGCTTGGCCGCGGCATCCTTGTTCTGACCGGACTTGGTCTGCTTGGTCAGCCGGTCGGTGGCCTTTTGCACGGTGTCGAGATCGGCAAGTGCCAGTTCGGTATTGATCACCTCGATGTCGGCGACCGGGTCGACCTTGCCCGCCACGTGGATGACATCATCATTGGCGAAGCAGCGCACGACCTGCACGATGGCATCGGTCTCACGAATGGTGGCCAGGAACTGGTTGCCCAGACCTTCGCCCTTGGAGGCACCGGCCACCAGCCCGGCGATGTCGACGAACTCCATGCTGGTCGGGATGACCCGCTCGGGCTTGACGATCTCGGCGAGCTTGTCGAGGCGGGGGTCGGGGACGGCGACCACCCCGACGTTCGGCTCGATGGTGCAGAACGGGTAGTTGGCCGCCTGGATGCCGGCCTTGGTCAGCGCGTTGAACAGGGTGGACTTGCCGACGTTGGGCAGGCCCACGATGCCACAGTTGAAACCCATAGGGACTCCGTTGATTCAGTGTCAGGATGCGGCCGGGCAGGGCGGCCGCGGGTGTGTCGGGTCGTCCGTCCGCTCAGGCGGACGGGCGATAGCTGTTGATCGCCTGCCTCAGTGCCGCGTCATCGGCATGCACGAGCTTGGGCGCGAGGTGACGGACCTCGATGACCACGTCCTCGATCAGGCGTCGTTCATCCGGGGGCGGGTTGGTCAGGACATACCCGACCACCGCATCTCGGTGCCCCGGGTGCCCCACGCCGATGCGCAGGCGCCAGAAGTCCGCGCTGCCGAGCGCGGACTGGATATCCTTGAGGCCATTGTGACCGCCGTGCCCGCCACCGCACTTCAGTCGCATCCGGCCAGGTGGCAGGTCGAGCTCGTCGTGGATTACGAGGATCTCTTCTGGGGCGATCTTGAAGAACTGCGCCAATGGACCGACGGACTGGCCCGACCGGTTCATGAAGGTATCGGGCCGCAGCAGCCGTAGGTCGACGCCGTCGACCATCACCCGGGCAGCCGCGCCCTTGAACTTGCGTTCCTCGGCCCAGCTGCCGCCCAGTGTGGTGGCGATGGCGTCCACGGCCCAGAAACCGGCATTGTGGCGGGTGCCATCGTACTTCTGTCCGGGGTTACCCAGTCCCACGATCAGCTTGATACTCATGGGCGCGGATTATCGCATAGCTGATTGCGCCAACACCCGGACCGAAATGAAAAAACCCCGATCAATTGATCGGGGTCTTTCGAGGATCGCGGCGGGGGAGGATCAGGCTTCTTCGCCGCCTTTCTCTTCCTCGCCACCGGCTTCGGCTTCTACGTCGGCCTGTTCTTCCTCTTCCGGCTCTTTCTCCAACTTCGGCGGGTGGATCGCGACCACGGCCACGTCATGCCCTTCACCCAGCGCGAGCTCCGGAATGGCGATGCCTTCCGGCAGGTTGATTTCGCTCAGGTGGATCGCCTCGTTGATATCCAGTTCGCTCAAATCGATGGTCAGGTACTCCGGCAGCTGGCGCGGCAGGCACTCGATCTCGACTTCATTGTGGATGACACTGACCACGCCGCCGGCCTTGGCGCCCTTGCTCTCTTCGCGGTTGTCGAAGTGCAGCGGGACGTTCATCCGCATCTTCTGACCACGGGTGATGCGCTGGAAGTCAGCGTGCAGCACGACGGTGGTCTTGTACGGGTGACGATGCAGGTCACGCAGGACCACCTCGTCGGTCTCACCGCCGACATTGAGCTCGAGAATATGCGAGAAGAATGCCTCGTGGTCGAGGTGCTTCAGGAGCTCGTTGTGGTTGATGGTCAGCGAGACCGGGGCCTTCTTGCCACCGTAGACGATGGCCGGGATGTTCCCTTCGCGACGCAGGCGGCGGCTCGCACCCTTCCCCAGGTCATCGCGAACGGACGCTTCAATCTTAAAAGTTTCATTAGACATGATTGGGTCCACTCCAGAAATAAAAACCGCCGGGGCGACGACTGTCCGGCTCCCGGCGTCTGATGTACGGTTGTGGCCCGCGACCAAGCCACAACCGACGCGCGCCGCCCGAGTGATCGAGCGGCGCGCGAATTGTACAGGGAAAGCCCGTTCGCTGGAAGGGCAGACGGCCTTGCTGTTAGTCGTCGTTATACAGCGAACTGACCGACTCGTCGGTATGAATGCGACGGATGGTCTCGGCGAGCATGCCGGCGACAGAGAGAACGCGGATGCGCTCGCAGGCCTCGGATTCCGGCTTGAGCGGCACGGTGTCGGTCACCACCAGCTCGTCGAGGGAAGAGGCCTCGATGTTCTCGATTGCCTTGCCCGACAGGATGGCGTGGGTGGAATACGCGACCACCTTGCGGGCACCCTGTTTCTTCAGGGCATCGGCCGCCTTGCAGAGGGTGCCGGCGGTATCGACCATGTCATCGACCAGCACGCAGGTCTTGCCCTTCACCTCACCGATGATGTGCATCACCTGCGAGACGTTCGCCCGGGGGCGACGCTTGTCGATGATGGCAAGATCCGCGTCATCGAGGCGCTTGGCAACGGCTCGGGCACGCACCACGCCGCCGACGTCCGGCGAGACGACGATCAGGTCTTCGTATTTCTGTCGCCAGATGTCACCCAAGAGGATGGGAGAGGCGTAGACGTTGTCCACCGGAATGTCGAAGAAGCCCTGGATCTGGTCGGCGTGCAGATCGACGGTCAGGATGCGGTCCACGCCGCCGCTCTGCAGCATGTTGGCCACAACCTTGGCGCTGATCGGCACGCGAGACGAGCGGACACGACGGTCCTGGCGGGAATAGCCGAAGTAGGGGACGACCGCGGTGATGCGGTGAGCCGAGGCCCGACGCAGCGCATCGGTCATCAGCATGAGCTCCATGATGTGGTCGTTCGTCGGATCGCAGGTCGGCTGAATGACAAAGATGTCGCGACCGCGGACGTTTTCCAGGAGCTCGACGGCGGATTCGCCGTCCGAGAAATGCGCTACCGATGCCTGTCCGAGTTGGCTATCAAGACTTTCCGCAACTCGTTCGGCCAATGGCCGATTCGCGTTGCCCGTGAAGACCATCAAGGAGCGTGTTAGTGACATCGGTCTCGCCGGTTATTTGGCTGGGCCGGCAGGATTCGAACCTGCGAATGCCGGAATCAAAATCCGGTGCCTTAACCAACTTGGCGACGGCCCATTCGAAGAAGGTGCGCATCTTAACCAAGCGATCCGGGTTTGCCAAGGGCTGATGGCGGTTTTTTTACCTTTTCGCATGGTTGGTCCCCTAAGGCGCTGTTTTGGCGTGAGCGAGCCGTGAAGAGAGGAAAAACCGTCGCAGGATTTCGTGCCTCGATGCCAGCCGCTCACCGATCCGCTGGCCCTCGAGTTCGGAGGCAACCGGGGTGAACAGGCAGGCGCCCGACCCTGTCATGCGCGCAAATCCCGCTTCGGCCTTCAAGTCGGCGAGCAGGGCGGCGAGTTCCGGCTGCTGATCCAGCACGAGCCGTTCGAACACGTTCTGCCCCTGGTCGCGCCAGTGTTCGAGCAACTCGGCATCCGGTTGCTTGGGTAAGTTGCGCTCTAGCCGCTCGTTGGCGAACAGGCCGGCGGTCGGCGAGGAGACACCCGGCACCAGCACCAGATAGATGCCGCTGGTGTCCGGCGCGACGTCGGGATGCAATTGCTCACCGATGCCGTGTGCCGTGGCACTGTGGCCATGAACGAAGACCGGCACATCGGCACCGAGCTCCTTGCCGATCCGCGCGAGGGTATCGACCGGATAATCGAGGTTCCAGGAACGATTAAGGGCTCGTAACAGGCAGGCGGCGGCCGCTGAACCACCGCCCAGCCCGCCGCCCACCGGCACGTGTTTTTTCAAGGTGATGTGCGCGCCGGGCGCGGGTTGATGGCCGCGCCGATCGTCACGGGCTTGCTCGCGCAACCGGATCGCTGCCCGGTGGAGCAGATCGCCGTGGGGATCGGCCGGCATTCCGTCGATCGGCTCGTTGCCGGCGATCCACTCGACCCGAATATCGTCGTGGCCGGTGTCGATTAGCAATTCGTCACCGTAGTCCAGCAACTCGAAGAAGGTCTGTAACTCGTGATAGCCGTCCGGCCGTCGGGCGTTGACGTGCAAGTAGAGGTTGAGTTTGCAGCCGGCCTGGAGCCAGGTCCCCGCGTTGGCGGATTCCGCGCTGGGGGAAGCGGTCATCGAGGTGTTTGTCCGATGTCCCAGGTGTCGACCACGATGCGGATCCGCATGCCATCGTGGGATAACTCGACGAAATGGGGCAGGGCGAGTCGCCCGACATCCTGGTAGCGGTCATATTCGACCTCCCAGCCATCGTCGTCGGTGAAGGCGGCGAGACGGCCTTGATCGTCGAGACGGTAGTCGCCCGCGGACAGCGCATCCAGGGAGTGACTGGGCAAACCTCTCACCCACCGCGGCAGGGTGGCCAACGGGATGCGCCAACCGGTCTGTTGCTCGAGGAGCGCTTCGGGATCGTCGGTGACGCGTTGATTGCCTTTACCGTCGGTCAGGAGCATGTGGCTTGGTGTCCCGGTCATCGCCAGGCGCCCCGTATCAAAGGGGCCACTCAATACGAGCGAGGTCACGGGGCCTACCTGTGTCCAGTCGAGTTGAACACTGCCGCCGGTGACGCCGGAGCGAACGGCCGCCCGTCCATCAAACGCCCAGTCGGCCATCGATTCGAGCGCTCGCGCGTGCGAATCCCACGCCGTCAATTGCGCCTCGCTGGCTGGCTCGGTCGGCTGTGTGCCAAGTAGCGAGGCGCAGCCGGAAAGCAGGGCGGTGGCGACGAACAGGGCGGTAATGCGCAGTTTAATGGTGGACGTTGCAATGATTGACATGAAGAAAGACGGCGTCGGTTGCTGGGGGCGGGCGGCGGTTTGACTCACGGTTGACCGTTTGCCGGCACCAGCTCCGGGGCGAATTTGCGCAGGGTTTCGAGCAGGGTGATGTCACTGGCATCGAGTTCGAGGGCCTCTTGCCAGATCTCGAGCGCCTGGTCACGCTCGCCCTCGGCCCACAGCACCTCACCGAGATGGGCGCCGATTTCGGCGTTGGGTGCGCGACGGTAGGCACTTCTCAACACCCTGAGGGCCGATTCAAGATCGCCCTGGCGGTATTTGAGCCAGCCGAGGCTATCGAGGTAGGCCACGTTATCCGGGTCGATTTGCAAGGCGCGCCCGATCAGCTTCTCGGCCTCGTCCAGATTGCGGTTTTCGTCGGCCAACGTGTAGCCCAACGCGTTGAGGGCTTGGGCATGCTCGGGATCGCGGTCAACAAGTTCGCGCAGCACGCTGATCGCCGAGCCGGATTCTTCGAGGGCAAACAGCGTCATGGCCTTTTGCAGACGGAAATCGCTGGCATCCGGCCAGGCATCCAGGGCCTGATCGGCGATTTGCAGGCTTTCCTCGAACTGTCCGGATGCCGCAAGCGTCGAGGCGAGCGCGAGCATGAGCTGCTGATGGTCGGCCTCGTCAATCTCCTCAGAGAGCAGGGCGGCTTCCAACCCACGGATAGCGGCGTCCGCCTGGCCCTGATCGACCCGGGCGCCGGCTAGCAGCACCTGGGCATTGGCGTACTGCTCGCTGCGGGGGCTTACCTGCGACAGGGCGGATTCCGCGCCGTCGAGGTCGGCGTCCTGCAAGGCAACGCGTCCACGGATCAGGTGGACGACATCCGCATGGCCGGGTAAGCGCTCGAGGCGGTCCAGTGCCTGTTCGGCCAGATCGGGACGCTCCAAACGAAACGCGAACAGCGACAGGGTGCGCAGGAGCTCGGGATCTTTCGGCTGGATTTCCAAGGTGCGCTCAAGCAACGCAAGCGCGGCGTCGTCCCGGCCGGCCACCAGTCGCGCCTCGATCAGCCCGCTCGTGTAACGGCCTTCATCGGGAAACTGGTTGTGGGCCTTTTCGAGTACTCGGATGGCTTGTTCGACATCACCGTCACGATTGGCAATGACCATCGCCAGATCGTAGGCCATGGTCTCGTCGGGACGCAGTGACATGGCACGGTCGGCGGCGTTGCGGGCCAGCGCCGGTTCGCCGAACGACAGCGCGAGCTTGGCGATGACCACCTGGGCTTCGTATTGCTGGGGGAAACGTTCGGCCAGGTGGTGGGTATAGGCCACCGCCCGGTCGCGATCGAGGCTCTTTTGCAGGTATTGGCCTGTCTCGTTGAATATCTTCTCGACGTTGCCCGAGTCAGACTCGAGCCACTGGTTGAGGGCTCGATCCGCTTGCTCGGTCTCACCGAGTTCGAGTGAGGAGACCATCATGACCGCGGCCGCGCGGGCGTTTCCCGGCGAGAGTTCGCGCAGTTGTTCGGCAAGGGTTTGGGCCAGGTCGAAGCGATCGGCAAAGATCGCCGACTGAATGGCACGTTCGAGCAATGCCGGATCGTTGCTGTTCTGGGCGACTGCCGCGTAGTGGGTCGCGGCCTGATCGTAATTCTTGTGCCGACCGTAGAATTCGCCGGCAAGCACGTTGAAGATCGGGCTCTGATCGAACGCGTCCAGTTCACGGGCCGTCGCACCGGATCCGGTGGCGCCCATGTCCGAGTCGGCCGCGGACTCGTTGGCCGGGCTGCTGGAACAGCCGGACCCGAGCAAGGCCAGATTCATGGCAAGGAACAACGCAGCGGACGGGATCGGTCGCATGGCGGGCCTATCGAAACGGTGAATTCATTCGGTCCGAAGAGACTTCCGGACGACTGGTGACCATTGTAGTGCAACTACCTGCGGGCATGGTTGCCGCGTGTGCTTGCGATGGGCGATGGCCACGAGACAATCGCCGCCCAACACGTCATAGCTATACGAGGACAAAGGTTCGTAGAATATATATTATGTTAAATAGAGTCCAGACTGGTCTCGAGGTAGGCCCTCACCACCGGTACTTGCCCCACAGCTCCGGATTGGCCCAATGACGCGCATTCAACCAATCCGGGGTCCGCTTGTAGGTTTCGATATCGAACAGATAAACAGGCACATCTGCCGCGTGACGGGTAAACCCGAGCGACACCATCTGTTGATCCACCGAACCACCCACCCGATGCGCCTCACCGAGATGAACGATCAGCGGCCGATTCAATCGGTCACGCAGTGCGGCAAAAAATGGCGAGATCGCCTTCGTCCACTCATCCAGCTCGACGATCAACTCGATGACGGCGTCATCCTTGGTGGCCGCCCGTGAAATCAGGTCGTCCAGGTTCACGGCTGACGTTGTCGCCTCGTGCGGGTTTTCCTCTGGTGCGTCTGATGTCAGGAAAACCGTCAACCGCTGTTTGCCGGGATACGGCTTCTCACACGCAATCAAGCGCTTGTCGTCACTGGCCAACGCCGGGCGGCGCTCGGGCGCGACCACCCGCAAGATCAACTTCGGCGTTTTTTTTGCATTCACTGTTGACAGCCCCCCTCAGGATTCCTAATATGCGCCGCGTTGCCCAGGTGGCGGAACTGGTAGACGCGCTAGTTTCAGGTACTAGTGGAGAGATCCGTGGAGGTTCGAGTCCTCTCCTGGGCACCAAATTGCAAGTCCGATAGAAGGCCGGTGGCTCCATGAGTCGCCGGCCTTTTTCGTTTCGCATCGCCGAATCCGTTCTTGAGCCAAGCTTTCCACGCCAAGCGATGAATAGACAATAACAAAAAGGCCCACCAACGGACGGCGGGCCTTCTCTTTTAGGATCGCGTGAGTGGCGCGGGCATCAGCCCGGGTGCCGATTCTCCAACTCGTCGAGTCGCTCCAGTGCTGCCGTGGTGCCCTCTTCCTGCAACTCGGCTTTGATCATGTCGAAGCTTTCCCGATCACCCACATCGAGGAAGGCTTCGGCCAGTCCCACCCGCGTGTCGATGTCGGATTCATCGCCCGCGGACGACGCGGTTTCCTCGTCGGTGTTGGTGGAGGCAGGCTCGTCTTCGGCAGGCTCCTCAGGGGACGGGGCCTGATCGAGATCCAGGTCCATCCCCATGTCCTGATCACCCGAGGCGGTGGGCTCCCCGCGCTCACCTGCCGGTTCGTACCCCGAGAGGTCCAGGTCGAGCGGCGCGGGTTCGTCCGTTTCGCTATCGCTCTCCGGGGTGTCGACGCTGGCCGGTGGCGTTTCATTTGCCGGCAACTCGAGCTCGTTCGGCTCATGTGGTGACGGTACATCTTCCACCTGGTTCGCCGAAGGCTCCTTGGCCGGTGTTTCCAGCGCGAAGGAGTCGTCGAAATCCATCGACTCCTCGTCTTCGACGGGGCTGGTCTCCGGCTCGGGCGTGGCGAGCATATCGTCGATGTCATCGTCCCATTCGCCCCCGGACGAAGCTTGCGGCTGGTCGTCGGCCTCCCATTCGTCAGTCGACTCAGGTGTCTCATCCCACGCGGTTGAGTCCACCGGGACGCCTGTCGCCTCCTCGGGGCCGGCAGACTCGCCCACGGACTCGTCGCCCTCGGCCGTCCACGTGGAATCATCGTCTTGCGGCTGGGAGTCGCCGAGTTCATCCCCGGTTTCGCCGGCATCGATGCCCTTGAGGCGATTGAGCGCCGACTGAAGGCCGCTGTGCCCCGGGTGCTCGGCAAGGCTGTCCTGCAACAACTCCTCCGCCTGGTGAGTCAGGTTGAATGACTCGAGTACCCGCGCCTCTTCGAGCGCCATCTCCGGGTTCATGGGGTCATCCATGCCGCTGGCCGGAGTTGCCGCCACGTGATCCGGGTCGCTATCCGTTGGCGCGTACGCCACGCCGGCAGCCGCCGCGCCGGTGACCGCAGCCGATCCGGCCACGGTCGATGCCGTGGTAGTCGACCGCGGCGGCTCAACGACCGGATCGTGATCAACCGCCGGCTGGTTCGACGCGCCGGCGGTGACCGGCATCGGCACCCCGGGTTCCTCGTCCGGTCGATTACGCCGCAAGCCGAGGGCGATCAGCAACGCGATGATCACCAGCCCCAATACGCCGGTCAGGTACTTGCCCCACTCCATCCAGAAATTGCCGGATGCGCGTTCGGCGCTCGCGAGTTCGGCCCGCGATTGCTCGATGACCTGCTGCAATTCAGCGATCTGGGCGTCGCGCTGGTCGACGGCGAGCTTGACCGTATCAATCTGATCCTTGAGCGCGCGGAGCTGCTCGGTCAGCGCCTCGCTCTCTGCGCGAGCCGACTCGACCTCCTCGCGGTCCAGCAACGTCTCACGCTCGTCCTGCGCGTTAGATGACTGTGTGCCGCCGGCAATCGCCGCCAGCGGCTGCTCACGAGTCAAGCCACCAAAGTCGCCCAGGGTCGCCGGAGCGACAGCGGCTCGCTCACCACCCTCTTCTTCCGGTCCCAAGAGTTCGAGCGCCGGCAGCCGCTCGATCTCCGTCACGGAGTCCGAAGCGGAATTGTCAGGCTCGGCTTGGTCGGTGCTGGTGGGTGACGCGCCGGTGTCCGGCACCCGAAGGCGTGCTCCGGCCATCAGGGCGTTGCCGTTGCCATTGGCGAATGCTTGCGGGTTGGCGTCAATGATCGCCTGCATCATGGGGCGGACATCGGCGCCGTCGGCCACATATTCCCGAGCAATCTCGTAAAGCGTATCGCCGCTTTGGACATCACGGGTCCCGTCGAGGGGTACGTCTTGCGCCGGTTCGACGCGTTGCCAGCTGGAGGTGGCCGGCGACGAGCGCGAGGGAGCTTGTGTCGTGGAAGTGGGGGCTACCGCTTGGTTGGAGGTTGTTGCTCCACCGGAACGGTCGCCCTGGGTCGAGCCCATCGATGGCGGATCGAGCAGCAGGTTGTACTCGCGAATCATCCGTCCCTGTGGGGAATCCACCTCAAGCAGGATGCTTAGGATGGGGTCACGAATCGGACGCTTGGAACCGATCAGGACGTATTCCTGGCCACGATCCGACTCGATAGTGAAGGTGAGATTGCCCGTGATGTTTTGCAGCGAAACGCCCGCCTCTCGATAGAACGAGGCCGGTGCCAACTTCACGGTGATCTCGTCGAGTGGCTCGTCACTGGAGCGCGCCAGCGGCACTCGCACATCAAGGGGTTGACTCAAGTACGACTGCACCCGGGCCTCGCCCAGGGTGGCGGCCTGGCTGATCAACGGGGTCCCGGCACCCAGAATCCCCGCAATCACCAAACTCAACTTCCGCATGTCACTCACTCCTTGCTCGCGCCGGTGGGCCGAGCGTCATTGCCCGGTTAACGTTCCGTCGCCTTCCTTTGGCCCCATTTCGGGCCCGATTGTGCCACAGTTCAGAGGTGGTCGCGCACCAGGCATTCGGCGATCTGGACGCTGTTGAGTGCCGCGCCCTTGCGTACGTTGTCGGCCACAACCCACAGGTTGAGGCCACGCTCGTGCGAGATGTCCTCGCGGATGCGGCCCACGTAGACCGGGTCGTGCCCTGCCCCCTCGGTCACGGCCGTCGGGTACCCGCCGTCACGACGCGTGTCGAGCACCTCGATGCCCTCGGCCTTCTTGAACAGATCCCACGCCTGCTGGGCGGTGATCTTGTCACGGGTCTCGATGTGGAGGGCTTCGGAGTGACCAAAGAACACCGGCACGCGGACCGCGGTCGGGTTTACCAGGATCGATTCGTCCTCGAAGATCTTCCGGGTCTCCCAGACCATCTTCATCTCTTCCTTGGTGTAGCCGTTGTCCTGGAAGACATCGATCTGCGGCAACGCATTGAAGGCGATCTGCTTCGGATAAACGACGGCATCGGCCTCTTGGCCATTTAGCTTGCGGGCGCTCTGCGTGGCCAGTTCCTCGATCGCCTCCTTGCCCGAGCCGGAAACGGCCTGGTAGGTCGCGACGTTGATCCGCTCGATGCCCACCGCGTCGTAGATCGGCTTGAGCGCAACCAGCATCTGAATGGTTGAGCAGTTCGGGTTGGCGATGATGTTGCGCTGCGTGTAGCCGGCGATCGCGTGGGCGTTGACCTCCGGGACGATCAGCGGCACGTCATCGTCGTAGCGGAACTCGGAGGTGTTGTCGATCACGATGCACCCGGCCGCGGCGGCCTTGGGCGCGTATTCGCGCGAGATCGAGCCACCCGGCGAGAACAACCCGATCTGGACCTTGGAGAAATCGAACGTCGCCAGGTCCTCGACCGTCACGAACGAGTTGCCGAAGGCAATCTTCTTGCCCGCCGAGCGCTCGGATGCCAGTGCGTACACCTTGCCGACCGGGAATTTGCGCTCGGCCAGGATGGACAGCATGGTCTCGCCAACGGCACCCGTGGCGCCAACGATAGCAACGTCGACCGTCTTGCTCATGAAGATTTCTCCTTGCGATTGGAAGTCTGTTCAAACGGGGGCGCGGGGTGACGACCGTCGAACAGTCGTCCCCGCAGAATGCGAAATGGTGGATCTAGCCTAGCGCATCACGCCGGGCTCACGAAGGGGTCCGTTCGGCCACTCAGGCCTTCAGGGCGTCGACGACGGCCTGACCCATGTCGCTGGTAGAGACCTGCGTCATGCCCGGCTGCATGATGTCCGGCGTGCGCAGGCCCTGGTCGAGCACGGCGATGCAGGCGTTTTCGATCCGTTCGGCCAGGTCGCCTCGACCGAAGGAATACCGCAGCAGCATGGCGGCCGAAAGAATCGTCGCCATCGGGTTGGCCACGCCTTTCCCGGCGATATCCGGTGCCGAGCCGTGACTGGGCTCGTACAGGCCCTGCCCCGTTTCGTTGAGCGAGGCCGACGGCAGCATGCCGATCGAGCCGGTCAGCATCGAGGCCTGATCGGAAAGGATGTCGCCGAACAGGTTCTCGGTGACCATCACGTCGAACTGCTTGGGCGTGCGCACCAGTTGCATCGCGGCATTGTCGACGTACATGTGCGAGAGCTCGACGTCCGGGTATTCCGCGGACAGACGATTCATCACCTCGCGCCACAACTCCGAGGTTTCCAGCACGTTGGCCTTGTCCACCGAGCACAGGCGCTTGTCGCGTTTCTGTGCCGCCTCGAAGGCGACGCGGCCGATGCGTTCAATCTCGGCCTCGTTGTAATGCATGGTGTTGAAGCCTTCGCGCAGACCGTCGACTTCGCGGATGCCACGCGGCTGGCCGAAGTACACCCCGCCGGTCAGTTCACGCACGATCAGGATGTCCAGGCCCGCAACCACCTCCGGCTTGAGCGAGGAGGCGTCCGCCAGGGCGCTGTAAAGCATCGCCGGGCGCAAGTTGGCGAACAGCCCCATGGTCTTGCGGATCGCCAGCAGGCCGCGCTCCGGGCGCAGCGGCCGGTCGAGGTTGTCGTATTGCGGGCTGCCCACCGCGCCGAGCAGTACCGCATCGGCTTCGGCGGCCTGTTGGCGGGTGACCTCGGGAAACGGTTCGCCTTCGGCGTCATAGGCTGCCCCGCCAATCAACCCGTCGGTGAACGACAGCTCCAGGTCGCTGCCGTCGACGACGGCCTTGAGCACCTTGACGGCCTGCTCGGTGATTTCCGGGCCGATGCCGTCGCCGGGCAGGACAAGAATGTTCTTCTGAGTCACGGGATTAGCGATCCTTTTGTTCTTGAATTCTCGGGAAAACGGGCCGTTTCAGCGGCGACTCAGCCGCCGAGGTTGCCACGCAGATCGTTGAACAACCACGGCGTCCTTTCCCGTTGCGCCGCCTCATAGGCCTTGATCTTGTCGGCATGCTCGAGGGTCAGCGCGATGTCGTCGAGCCCATTGACCAGGCAGTGCTTGCGGAAGCTGTCGATCTCGAACTCGTAGGTCGTGCCGTCCGGGATCTTGACGACCTGGTTCGGCAGGTCGATCTCGAGTTCCTGGCCCGGCTTCGCCGCGACCGCCTTGAAGATCGCATCGACCTCTTCCTCTTTCAGCGCAATGGGAAGCAACCCGTTCTTGAAGCTGTTGTTGTAGAAGATATCGGCGAACGACGGCGCGATCACGGCACGGAAACCGAAGTCGGTCAACGCCCAGACCGCGTGCTCACGTGATGAACCGCAGCCGAAGTTCTCGCGAGCCAAGAGGATGGTCGCGCGGTCGAACGGCTCGCGGTTGAGCACGAAATCCGGGTTCTTTCGGCGCTGGCTGTGATCCATGCCCGGCTCGCCGGGATCGAGGTAACGCCAGTCGTCGAACGCCGTCGGCCCGAAGCCGGTGCGCTTGACCGACTTGAGGTACTGCTTGGGGATGATCGCGTCGGTGTCGACGTTCGAACGATCGAGAGGGGCGACGATTCCCTGGTGGGTAGTGAATGCCTGCATGATTCTGTCTCCCTTACGCTTGTCGGACGTCGACGAAATGACCCGCGATGGCCGCGGCGGCCGCCATGGCTGGGCTGACCAGGTGCGTGCGACCACCCTGCCCCTGCCGACCCTCGAAATTGCGGTTCGAGGTGGAGGCACAACGCTCGCCCGGCTCGAGCCGATCGGCGTTCATGGCAAGACACATGGAGCAGCCCGGCTCCCGCCACTCGAAGCCGGCCTCGAGAAAGACCTTGTCGAGCCCTTCCTTTTCGGCCTGCTGGCGCACCAGCCCCGAGCCCGGCACCACCATGGCGAGCGTGACGTTGTCGGCCACGTGGCCCCCCTTGATGACCGCGGCCGCGGCGCGCAGATCCTCGATGCGGGCATTGGTGCATGAGCCGATGAAGACCTTGTCGATCTGGATGTCCGTCATCGGCGTGTTGGCCTCGAGCCCCATGTACGCCAGCGCCTTGCGCATACCCTCGGCCTTGACCGGGTCTGCCACGGCTGCCGGATCGGGGACGCGCCCGTTGACCGGTCCGACCATCTCCGGAGAGGTGCCCCAGCTCACCTGCGGTTCGATCTTGGTCCCATCAAGGGTCACGACCTTGTCGAACTCGGCGTCGGGATCGGACTTGAGGGTGCGCCAGTACTCGGCTGCCCGCTCGAACATCTCGCCCGTCGGCGCGAACGGCTTGTCGCGGAAGTACTCGACCGTTTTCTCGTCGACCGCCACCATGCCGGCACGGGCACCCGCTTCGATCGACATGTTGCACACGCTCATCCGCCCCTCGATCGAGAGCGACTCGATCGCCGATCCGGCGAACTCGATCGCGTGGCCGGTCCCGCCAGCGGTGCCGATCTTGCCGATGATCGCGAGCACGACGTCCTTTGCGGTCACGCCCGGGCCAAGCTCGCCATCGACGCGCACCTGCATGGTCTTCGTGCGCTGTTGCAACAAGGTCTGCGTCGCCATGACGTGCTCGACCTCGGAGGTGCCGATGCCGAACGCCAATGCGCCGATCGCGCCGTGAGTCGAGGTATGCGAATCACCGCAGACGACCGTCGAGCCCGGCAGCGTGAAGCCCTCCTCGGGCCCGATGATGTGCACGATCCCCTGACGCATGTCGGCCATCGGGAATTCCTGGACACCGAATTCCTGGCAATTGCGATCGAGGGTGCTGACCTGCTCGCGCGAGACGGGATCGACGATCCCGCCGGCCCGATTGGTGGTCGGCACGTTGTGATCCGGCACGGCCAACATGGCGCCGGTGCGCCACGGCTTGCGATCGGCCAGGCGCAGCCCTTCGAAGGCCTGCGGGCTGGTTACCTCGTGGACGAGGTGACGATCGATATATAGCAACGCCGTGCCGTCACCCTGGTCATGGACGACGTGCGCGTCGAAAAGCTTTTCGTAGAGTGTCTTTCCAGCCATTGGCGTTTTCCTCCGGATGATCCGGACCGGCATCGATCACCGACCGGGGTAGATCTCCGTCTTATCAATGGGTTGAGGCGTCTTATTCGCTAAAACTCGTAAAATCCGTCATCCAGTCCCGAGGCCGGCGGATCGACGGCGTGCTCGATCAGGTCGCGCAGCTTGATCACGCGCAGTACCTCGTGGTGGGTCGAGGCCAGCACCACCGGTGGCGCCACGCCGGCCTCGAATGCCTCTCGCCACCGCCAAGCGCAGATGCACCAGCGGTCCCCGGCCCTAAGCCCGGGAAAATCGTAGGCCGGCATCGCTCGGCGCAACTCGTTGCCCTGGGCGGCGGTGTAGTCGAGAAACGCGTCATCGAGCTCCGTGCACACCCCATGCACCCCGCCATCCTCGGTGCCGACGAGGCATCGCCCGTCCCGGTAGAAGCCGGTGATCGGGTCCACCGAGCATCTGCCCAGTGGCAGGCCGAGCACGTTGAGGGCGTCTGTTTTCATGGCGGAATGATAGCGGCGTTACGATAATAACTAAAATGGAAATAACGCATGACGTCCATTCCCAATGGTTATACTTGC
This sequence comes from Guyparkeria halopsychrophila, assembly GCF_044582135.1. Classification (NCBI taxonomy): domain Bacteria; kingdom Pseudomonadati; phylum Pseudomonadota; class Gammaproteobacteria; order Chromatiales; family Thioalkalibacteraceae; genus Guyparkeria; species Guyparkeria halopsychrophila. Next base: position 26,022 of record NZ_JBDODP010000005.1, read on the forward strand.
CATCGGCAGTACCGGATTTTGGAGATGGCCGATGAACCCCCTTCACCTTGATACCCAACAGTTACTCACGTTTCTGGCGGTGGCCGAAACCGGTTCGTTCTCGGCGGCGGCCACCCAGTTACACATCAGTCAGCCGGCCGTTTCCAAACGGTTGGCGCAGCTAGAGGAGCGGTTGGATTTCCGTTTGTTCGATCGGCTTGGACAGCGAGTCGTACTGACCTACCGGGGTGAGCGACTGCTTCCCTCGGTGCGCGAGGTACAGACCTGCCTGGATGACATCGCCACGGCCGCGGAGGTCAGCGGGGAGGCGCTCAGCGGCCGATTGGCTCTGTCCCTGAGCCATTACGCCGGCTTGCACCTGCTACCGGAGGTACTCGAGCGGTTTTCCGAACATTATCCCGAGGTACTGCTCGATCTGAGTTTCCATGATTCCGAACGGGCGATCGAGCAGGTTGCGCTGGGTGAGTCGTCGTTGGCGTACGCCACCCTGCCGCCCCGCCTTGACGATCGCGTGCGCACTCGCGTTCTTTGGGAAGAGACCATGCAGCCGGTGGTCGCTCAACGTCATTGCCCGGGCGGCAGGCCACCGGCGCTGGATCAAATCGGCAAGCGCTTGCCGTTGATCCTGCCGGCGGAGGCCACCAGTACGCGCACGGCCATCGACCGGTGGCTCGACGACCGGCAACTCCTGCCCCCGGCGATCATCGAGATCAATCAGCTGGATTCCATCGCCGTTCTGGCCGGAACCGGGGTCGGTTGGGCCCTGCTGCCCACCACCTTGCAGCGTGAGGGGCTGGTGGGGCTCGAGTGCGGCAATTGCGTGCTACCCACCCGTCGCCTGGGCCAGATCGAGCCGGTCGGTCGGGCGCGAAACCCCCTCGCCGAAGCCTTTATGACAGTGGTAGAGGAACTCGACGCGGGCTGAACCCGCGCCTCACTCTATCTCCAGCCATGAGCGGGCCTCGGGAATGAAGTGCACGACGCCCTCCAGAATGCCTGCCGCGTAATTGCCGTTCATCCCCAGAAATCCCCCGCGGGCGACGTACAGGCAATCCCCGGCACCACGCTCGGCCGTGGCGTGGATGGCAGCCTGCTTGATCTCATCCCTGGCATTGGCCACCACGATCGCCTGAAGACCACTCGTCAGCACGGGCAGGTCATTGCCGCTGTCGCCGGCGAAGACCGTCCGGCTCGGGGAGGCGTGCAGATGCGCCTGGAGAAAACGGATCGCGTGTACCTTGGTGGCCCCGGCCGGCAAGACATCGACCAATCCCACGTCGCGCATCTCGTCGATGCTCCAGATGACACTGCTGCGCACCCCGGCCTCGGCAAGGCGCTCGCCAATCCGTTCGGCAAGCGACTCTCCATCCAGATCTGCCGGCGCGTAATAACTGAGCTTGTAGGTGTTCTGTTTTTCCGATTCCTGAGGCTCGATATCCGGAATATCCACGAGCATCTCGGCCAGCATCTCTCGGCTGTTGCCACCCCAGTCGGCCGCGATCTCTTTCGCCCAGGCCTCCCAGGCATGCCACTCGCCGTCGTCGATGCGGTAGATCGTCGTGCCCACGTCGCCGATGGCGAAATCCGGCACGGGCAGCGAGAACTCGTCTATTGCCGACTGAAGCAGGCGCCGGTCACGGCCGCTCACGTAGGCCAGCGTCACTTCGGGGCGTCGGGCCAGTCGCCAAAACAGGTCGCGTGCGTCTCGCGATTCCAGTTGGTGGCCGTTCGGGATCAATGTCCGGTCGAGGTCGGTACATATCAGCAGTTCACTCATCGTCGTCGATCCTGAAAAGCGGTTCGCCCTGCAGGGCATAATGGGCGGTGACGGCCGCGGCAGCGCTCCATCCCTGGCATCGCGTCCCGCCCGGCGTGAGGTCTCGGCCGTGCACGAACTCCGGGAATGACCAGGGTTCTTCATCTTCCATCGACAAGAGGTTGGCGGCGTGAATGGCGTCGAGGTGCCGCCGGGCCTTTACGCTATGCCCTCGTTTGGCCAGATCGGCGACGTAAAAGCCGGTGAGCATCGGCCAGAGCCCGCCATTATGAAACTCGTACGGTTTGTTCTTGAAGGTGTACGAGAACATCATCTGCAGGCTTTCCCAGTCCCGATCCACGGCTTCGATGATGGGGTGAAAGGCCGGCAGGAGCGGCATGGCTTGTGGCGCGATCGTCGCGATGTAGGCATCGACCTGCTCGCTCTGCGAGTCGTTCGCGACACGGAACAGGTTGGCCAGGACATTGGCGAACGCGTCAAACCGGTACCCGTAGCCGGTCGGCGAAAAGAATGGCATCCAGTATTGATCGTCACGGCGCGGCGCGGCCTTGCGCCCCTTCTGATACAAGACTTCGTGGTAGATGTCAGCCGGCTCGTTGCCATTGAACCAGAAATTGCCTCGAATCAGGTGAAGCAGTCGGGTGGTTCGGTCCTGCAGTTGATGGTCGGCCGAGCCGTGGACATGGGTGTGGATGCGGCAAAACGAGCGCAATGCCTGCAGGTAGAGCAACTGGTCGTAGAGGATGTAGCCGGACTGGACATATTCGTCGGCCCAGTCACCGGTCTGCGGCACGTAAATCAGGCCGCGGTCGTTGAACTCCCAGGCCCCGAGCAGGAAACGCACGCGCTCCAGGGACGGCAGGATTTCCGCCAGAAAGGCGTCATCCCCGGTGGCACGCCAGTACTCGGCGCAACCGATCACGAACCAGAGATCCGCATCCACGCGCCCAGTGGTGCCACCGTAGCTGATGCGTTGCGTGGTGGTATCGACATTGCTGGGGATCTCGCCATGGGGGCCTTGGTGACGTGCCAAGGTGCTGAGCGTCTGGCGCATCGTGGCTACCAGTGACTCTTCCCCGGTCATCAAGGCGGCCAGCCCGATGATCACCCCGTCACGGGCCCAGACCCGGCGATAATTGTCCCGCTGGGTGGGCGAGGCAAGGAACCCGTCGTCGGTGGCGCACTGGCGCACCAGTTCCAGCGCATGCTCCAGAGCTTCCTTGCGCGTGTCGGATGATTTCGTCATTGCTGCCCCTATCGGTTTCCTTTGCCGCCGTCGTCACGCAAACGAGTGTAGAAGGTGGCCGCCCTAAAAGCGGGCAAAGGACCCGACTGGCCTGCGATCGAGCGGTAGCTGACGCTACGTGACGGCTCAGTCGCCCTCCCCGCCCAAGCTCGATTCCAGCGCGACGAGTCGCAGACTCAGAAGGCCCGCAATCACCACGAAGGCCAGCGCAAAGCCGAGGCTGCCAGCAATACCCAGCCACTGGTAGCTTGCCCCGGAGAGCACGGTGCCCAGCAAACGCCCGCCCGCATTCGCGGCGTAGTAGAACCCCACGTTCTCTGACGTTTTTTCATCGGCCGAATAGCGCAACACCAGGTACGAGTGGGTGGCCGAATTGAGCGCGAACACCACGCCGAAGAACGCCAGGCCCAGGGTGATGATCCAACCGGCCGTCTGCCCCGACGCAATCGCCAGCAGCAGTGCGCCCAGCGGCAGGACCAGGGCAAAGCTCCAGATGACCGCGGTGCGGGCACCGGGGCCATCAGGTGAGCCATCCGTTGGGCCACCGGGGCCTGATCCGGTTTTCGGCCGACGTGCGCCGAGCAACCAGGGGGCCGCGGACTGAACCACCCCGTAACCAATCACCCACAGGGCAAGGTAGGCCCCGACCCAGTGGAAATCCCAGCCGATCGAGACGAGGAAGACCGGCAGCGCGACCACGAACCAGACATCGCGAGCGCCGAACAGGAACAACCGGGCCGCGGCCAACCAATTGATCAATGGCTCGCGGGCGAACATCTGCCGAACCCCGGTCTTGGCCTTGATGGCGCCGAAACCGCCCGGCAGCGTCAAGGTCATCAGGAAGCCCACTACCAACAGCGCGGCAAGCAGGCCCATGGCCCCCTGGAATCCAATCGCGGCCAGCAACACGGCGCCGAGGAAGAACCCTGCGCCCTTCAGGGCATTTTTCGAACCGGTGATCCAGGCGACCCAGCGGAACAGCTGCGCGTTGCCCTCGCGCGCGACCAGCTTGACCCCGGCCTTCGCCGACATCTTGTTGAGATCCTTGGCGATGCCGGAAAGCGCCTGGGCCAGCATCACATAGGCCACCGTCAACCAGGGATCGGGCACCGTCAGCATCAGCAACGCGGCGATCTGCAGCCCAGTACCGACCTGCATGGTTCGATTCAGGCCGATACGCGCGCCCAGCCAGCCCCCCACCAGGTTGGTGACGATGCCGAAGAACTCGTAGAAGAGAAACAGCATCGCAATGGCGAACGGCGAGTAGCCGAGCTGGTAGAAATGCAGCACCACCAGCATGCGGATCGCCCCGTCGGTCAGGGTGAACAGCCAATAGTTGCCGGTGATGGTGAGGTAGTGGCGTAGCGCGGTAGGCATGGTGACTCCGTGTGCTTGCCTCAGGCCCGACCGATCATCGACACGAGTTCGACCAGCCGCTGGGCATAGCCCCACTCGTTGTCGTACCAGGCCAGCACTTTAACCAGATCCTGGTCGATCACCATGGTCGAGGGCGCATCGATGATCGAGGAGCGCGGATCATTGGTGTAATCCACCGAGACCAGCGGACGGGTCTCGAACCCCAGGATGTCCTTCAACTCCCCGTCGGCGGCCTCGCGCAACAGCCCATTGACCTCGTCGACCGTGGTGGAGCGCGCGGGGGTGAAGACGAAATCGGTCAACGAGGCATTGAGCAACGGCACTCGCACGGCCAGCCCGTTGAGCCGCCCGTCGAGCTCCGGGAAGATCGCGCCGATGGCCTTGGCCGAGCCCGTGGTGGTGGGCGAAAGTGACATCGACGAGGCCCGGGCGCGGCGCCAGTCCTTGTCGCCCTTGTCGACCACCACCTGCGTGTTGGTCGGGTCATGCATGGTGGTCATCGTGCCGCGCTGGATACCCAGCCCCTCGTGCAACACCTTGACCACCGGCGCCAGGCAGTTGGTGGTGCAGGAGGCGGCGGTGACGACCTGGTGACGGCTGGCATCGAACAGGTCGTGGTTCACGCCCATGACGACGTTGAGCACCTCATCATGCTTGACCGGCGCGGCCACGGCGACGCGTGACGCCCCCTGCTCCAGGTGCGGCGTGATTTCCTCGAAGCGCCGCCAACGGCCGGTCGCCTCGATTACCACGTCAACCGAGGAGCGGCCCCAGTCGATCCCTTCCACCGACTCGCTTCGAGTAAAGCGGATATCCCGCCCGTCCAGCGTCAGGGTGTCACCCTCCCCCGCGATCGACCGTTGCCAACGGCCATGCACGGAATCAAATTCCGTCAGGTGCGCCATGCAGGCAGCGTCGGCGGCGATTTCATTGACGTGCACCACCTCGAGACCGAGGTCCGGGCGGTCGGCCAAGGCCCGGAATGCCAACCGGCCAATACGCCCGAACCCGTTGATGCCTACCCGAATCGTCATGCCTTAACTCTCCCGCTGGTGTCGATGGCCTTGATCGGCGCGGCCACAGTATATGGACTATGGAATATAGCGAAGCCTACGCCGCGAATATGACAGTTGCATGTCGTCGAGCGAGTGCATCGCCTTGCTACTTACGGCACAGCCCTGACTCCAAGCGAAGTATGCCGTCTCGGCCGGTTTAACCGTGACACCGATCGGTACGAGATCGACCGGAATCGCGCCGATTTCGACCCGCCAAAGTTTTTCACAGAAACTGTGGATAACTATGTGGAAGAAACCCAGAATGGTCGGTCCTACAAGGCAGGAGACACTGTTGGGTAATTTTTAACCAAACTGTCGCACTCTGAGCAAAAACATTTGATAACAATGGGTTAGACAACCCCCTTCGCTAACTGACTGATTCATCGTGCACGAAAAAGGCGCAACCGACGTTGCGCCTCGCTGTATGTGGAAAATACTCACTGTCAAGGCTTGACAGCGGTCTATTTTTCCCTCACTTCGCACCGATCAATTCAATGGCATACCCGTCCGGATCCGCGACGAACGCAATGATGGTGGAACCGGCATTCATCGGGCCGGGTTCCCGCAGGATCGTGCCCCCTTTCTCGCGGATCTTTTCGCCGGCGGCGTAGACATCATCGACCTCGATCGCGATGTGGCCATAGCCATCACCGAGGTCGTACTGGTGATCACCCCAGTTGTAGGTCAACTCCAGCACGGCAGTTTCGCTCTCTTCGCCATAACCGACGAAGGCCAGGGTAAATTCACCGGCCGGGTAGTCCTGCTGGCGCAACAGCTTCATGCCGAGTACGTCGGTATAGAAGGCCAGCGATTTCTCGAGGTCACTGACACGGATCATGGTGTGAAGAATGCGCATGGGTTGTCTCCAATCAAAAATGAATCGCAGTCGGGTTTGAATCGAGCAGCGAGCTGCTTTAGACGAGGTCAGGCCCTGCGTGCCCTCTAGACGGTTCGGCCCCACCGTTGTCCAACGGAGTCGGGCGATGCAGCAGGAAGCCTTGGATGTAATCGACACCCATCTCGGTCACTTGTCGATACTGGTCGTCGGTTTCCACCCATTCGGCCACGGTCTGCGCGCCCATTACGCGTGACACCTGGACGATGGCGGAGACGATTACAGCGGCCACGGGATCATGTGACAGGTCTTCGACCAATCGCCCGTCGATCTTGATGATGTCCGGGTTGAGACGACGCAGGTATTCGAACGAAAGGAAACCGCCGCCGAAGTCGTCCAGGGCAAATCGGCACCCGATACGGCGCATTGCCCCGATCAATCGTTCGGCCTGATCGAGGTTGACGATCGCCGCGGTTTCGGTGATCTCGAAGACCACCCGCGCCGGGTCCACGTTCCATTCGCCGAGCTCATGGCGGATGAACTCCAGCATCTCCGGGTCTTGCACCGAGTGAGCGGAGAGATTGATGCTCACTGTGCCGCGATCTGGCGGCTGGCGAGCAAGCCAGCGGCAGCTATGGCGAATCACCCAGCGGTCGATTTCGCCCATGGCATGATGTTTCTCGGCGATCTCTATGTATTCACTGGGAAATCGCAGGCGCCCATCGGCGTCGGTCACGCGCAGGAGCATCTCGTGGAGCATGGGAATCCCCGCCTTTACGGGGACGATATGCTGGGCGGCCAGGTTAAGTCGATCCTCGGCGATTGCTGCGCGCAGGGCATTGTATCGTTGGATCTGTTGCTCGCGCTCCAGCATCTCGGTGTCCTCGCCGGAGAATTGCACCACCCGGTCGCCCCCCAGCCGTTGGGCACTCTGGCACGCACGCTCAGCGTCTTCCAGGCGTCGCGAGGCGAGCAGATCGTCGCTGTCGATCCGAGTCACGCCGACACTGGCCTTGAGCCGCAGGTGTTCGTGCTCGTCGGGCAGCCGAAACGCGTGAATGATTTCCAGCACCTCACGGGCGACCAGGGCGCAGGTGTCGCGGCTGGCTAGTGGCATCCAGATGGCGAATTCGTCCACCCCCATACGCGCGAGCACGGCATCCGACGGCAATTCGAGCGAGAAGTGACTGGCCAGCGAGGCGAGGATGCGGTCGCCCAACTCGCGGCTGCCGATTTCGTTGAGCAGCCGGAACTCGTCGAGGTCGGTCCAGACTAGACAACTGGCGTGGACCGGTTCGTTGCGTGGCGCCCTGCCGGGCATGGCCTGGGAGAGAAATTCCTCCATGGCCTCCCGGTTGAGCACCCCGGTCAACCGGTCATGGTTGGCCCGGTAGCTCAAGAGTGCATTGGCCGAGCGCAGATCGGTGACATCCAGCATCGACACGAGCAACTGGGTGCCGCCCTCCGCCTCGATCCGACTGAGCTTGAGGTTGACGTCAAATCGCTGCTTGTCCCGTTCGATCATGCCATCGACCGAGCACGTCTCTTGGGTCTCGACCGTTTCGACCAGATCACTGAACGAACATTGTGGTGACAGCCCCTCGGTCTGGAGATTGAACACCTCACAGAACGGCCGCCCAAACAACTCCCCGTCGAGGTCCGCGCGCGCAAAACCCTCGACCGCCCGATTGGTGAGAAGGATAGTCCCCGATGCGTCGGTGAGTACCGCGCCGGTATGCAAACCGGAAAAGGCGCGCCGGAGCCGACGTTTTTCGGCCCCCAGTCTTTTCGTGGCGCGCCGCGCCTGCCAGGCGAACAAGGCGAGCAGCACGGCCAGAACCAGCACGAAGTAGTGCCAGAAATGTCGCAACAAGGACGCGGGGGAGATCGGATCGGGGAGCCACTTGTCGCGCAGCCTTTCGACGATGGAGTAATCCAACGGCGGGCGCCATCCGGCAATTCGTGCCTGTTCGGCGGCCGGGGCGTCGGCAGGCATGGCGATCAATTGGCGGGCGACACCGGCCGCCAGGCCATCCGGCGCATGACGGGTGGCGGCAAAAGGCCATTCAGGCACCAACGGCGTATTGCTGGGATAAGGGAAACCCTCGCGTGCCGCATCCCCCACCGGCACCAGCCGGCTGTCGGGATAGGCTTCCAGGTAACTCTGAAAGAAGCTGGAACGCACCACCCCGGCGTGCGCTCGGCCATCGAGCACGGCATCCACTACCGCCTCCAAAGGCAGCCCGGTGAAAATCGGCGTGATCTCGTGCTCGACATCCAGCCCGGCATTCTCCAGTGCTTGCATCCCGAGCAGCCAGCCGCCCAGCGCATTCGGGCTGGTGCCGGCAACCCGGGCACCAACCAGGTCATCGAGTTCGGCAAAGCCGGTTCCCTGGCGGGTGAAGATCACCGCTCCCAACTGTTCCAGGGGCTGGCCGTTGGCCTCGACCACCAGGGTCGCCAACGGCCAGATGGAATCCAGTCGGGAGAGCTCCGCGTACTGCAGCGATTGCGTCAAAACGAAATCAAGCCGCCCTTCGACAAACGCATTGCGCAACTCGGAGAGAAAAAGGGGCTTGATGACAAAGCGATAGCCCGGGTTACGTTCGCTCAAGTAGTCGGCGGTCGGCTGCCAGCGGCCGAGTGCCTCGTCCTTGCCGGCGTAGGCGAGCACACCGACCTGAATCGACGTTGCCGCGGCGTCCCGGTCGGCTTGTGCGGGTGCAGGGTTGACGAGCCAAACCCAGGCCAGGGCAAACAACGCAAACGCGATCCGTCTACCACCAACGACAAACGGCCGACCGGTCTGCACTCCTCCCACGCCCAATTTCCACCCCGTGCCGAATCGCGGCATATCGTTGTCACCGTCAATGTCCTGCTTGTTATCGATCGCTCGGTCAAATGCGGGAGCGCCGTCAGCCAGCCAACACCGGGCGCTCCGCGGCGAGTCGTTCGACCAGTGATTCTGGACGATGCAGCAGGTAGCCCTGCACGAAATCCACCCCGATGCGCTCGAGTTGCGCCAGCGTGGCCGGCGTTTCCACCCACTCGCCTACCGTTTGGGCCCCCATGACTCGCGCCACGTCGTGAATGGATTCGACGATCACGGCGGCGACGCGGTCGTGTTCCAGGTCGCAGACCAGTTTGCCGTCGATTTTGACGATGTCCGGCTTGAGTCGACGCAGGAACTCGAACGAGATCAAGCCACCACCGAAGTCATCCAGAGCCACCAGGCAGCCAAGGTCGCGTAGCGAGGCTATCAGCTCCACTGCCTGATCAAAATTCGCGATGGCCGCCGTTTCGGTGATCTCGAAGCACAAGCAGGTCGGATCGATCTCGTAATGTTGCAACGTGTCCCGGACAAAGCCGACCAGTTCGCCGTCCTCCATCGACTGGCCGGAGAGGTTGATCGTCAATCGCATCGGCGGTGACCCGGCGATCAAGTGGTCACGTAGGGTCTGGAGCGTCCGGCGGACCACCCAACGATCGATCTGCGGCATGTAGTTGAATCGTTCGGCCAGCTCGATCAATGGGGCCGGCGAACCCAACTGGCCATTCTCTCCGGCCAGGCGGATCAAGACCTCAAGACGCACCCCGTCGGTTTCGGCGGCGCCGATGGCGTGGATTTCCTGGGCATGCAACACAAAACGATCCTGCTCGACCGCTTGCTTGAGACGGTTGAGTTCGGCGAAATCGGTCTGGCGCAGGGACCGTTCACCGGCGCTTTCCTCGAACCCGACCAAGCGGTTGCCGCCCAGCTTCTGAGCGGTCACACAGGCCGATTCGGCCTCCTCGAGGACGGTGGCGGCGTTGTAGCCACCATCAGCGGCCACCTCGCGAACACCGATGCTGGCCGAGGTGCGCAACGCCCGGTCGTCCCCGTCGAGGCGAAAATCCCGGATCGCGTGGAGTACCCGTTCCGGCCAGTCGTCGCCGGCCGACGCGGCCAGGTAGATGCCGAATTCGTCACCGCCAAGGCGCCCCACCGGCGTGTTGGGCGGCAACATGACCCGCAGGTAGCCCGCCAGACGACGGACCAGCTCGTCTCCCATCCGATGCGAGCCTCCTTCGTTGACCAGGCGAAAATGATCCAGATCCACCCAGAGCAGCGTTCCGCCTTCACCGCTCCGTTCTGCATCCGTGGGCTGCATCCGCGACTCGACTTGATCGAGGAAATGCCGTCGCGTCAACAGACCGGTCAGCTCGTCGTGCGTGGCGCGATAGGCCAGCTGCCGACTGGTCTCGTCGAGCTCGGTGATGTCCATCATCGAGACGACCAGCCGCCGCACCTCGCCGAGGTCGGCGACGTCGTCCATTCGAGCGGCCGTCAGGTTGAGCACCCGCCTGGGATGGCCATGCGCGAGGATTACCGCGTATTCCACCCAGCTGCGGGTGGCCAACTGTTCGATCATGCCGGCAAGCGAAAAGTCATGGGTGTCATGGCGCAACATCAACGCGAACACGTCCGTCAGGCGTTGACCCACGGCCTCCACCGACTGCATCCCCTCAGGCAGCAACCGCTCGGCCGAGGGGTTGGGAAACTGGATGCGCCCTTCCCCGTCGAGCGTGACAACGGCATCGTGCATCGCCGTCAGTGCAGCCCGATGCTCGCGCTCGCGTTGGGCGAGAAGACGGCGGGCTCGCCATTGTTGCCAGAGCAGGAGGGATAACAGCGCACTCAAGCCGACGGGCACGACCCACCAGTGCGCCCGGAACCAGTCGACCATGTCGACTGGTGGGGTGAGCCATCGATCGGCCAGCGCCTCGAGGTCACCGTAATCGACCGGTTCAGACCAGCCGGACAGGTTGGCGGCAAGGAGGGGTGCCGAATCGGTCGGCATCGAGAGCAACGCCGAACGGACCTGTTGGCGCAATGCCGGCGCCGTCCGCGTCGTTGCGGCCAATGGCCACTGCGGTACCAGTCGGCTCGAGAGGGCATGCGGATAACCCGGTTCACTGACACGGTTGAGCACGCTGAATGTCTCGGCTGTGTAGCGCCCGGCTTCGATTTCCCGCGTGAGCACATCGGCCCGCACGATACCGGCATCCGCCCGCCCGGCTGCCACCGCGCCGAGCACATTGCTCATGGGTAGACCGACGTACAGGGGCAGGATGTCGTTCTCGATCGACAGCCCGGCCCGTTCAATCTCCTCGGCACCCAGGATCCAGGCCCCAAGGGCATTGGGCGCCACCCCCGCAACGATTGCGCCCTGCAAGTCAGCCAGGTCGTTAATCTCATCGCGCCCGGCCAGGCGCACGATCACCGACCCGAAGCGATTGCTCGGACTGCCCGCGCCGTTGACCACCCGGGTCGCCAGGGCTTCGAGGCCGTAGTCGGCACGCAACTGGACGAATTGAAGTGGTTGGAGGTGAACGAAGTGCAGTTCGTTCTGCCGGACGGCACGTGCCACTTCCTGCAGGTACAGCGGCCGGATCTCGAAACGCGTCCCCTTGATGCGGTCACTGAGGTAATCGGCGGTCGGGTTCCAGCGCGCCTGCGCCTCCTCCTTGCTGGTGATGGTGAGCACGCCGATGCTGATCAGTCGATCGTCACTCGCCCATGCCTGGGCATGGATCGGGGACTGCCACGCTGCAAGCACGATGATCCCGATCAACAGGCGTTGCACGGTGTGTTGCATCAAACCAACCCCCGCTCGGCTGGTGGCACCGATGACACAAAAAAGGCGGGCCGTGACCATCGCCACGACCCGCCCTATCAGCGGAGATACCTTTTTGGCGACCATTTCCCTGCGGTTTACCACTCGCTGCATGCCAGACATCCCTTGCCTGTGAATCACACCCTTTCGGGTACCGGTCGGCCCGTCCCCGTTGCGCCGGGAGGGAGCCCGGTTTGCTGCCGGGACACCCTTCCAACCGCTTAGCCGCGTCGGCCGGCCTTCGCGCTGATGCGCAGACGCAGGGCGTTGAGCTTGATGAAGCCCTCGGCATCGCGCTGGTCGTAGGCACCGGCGTCGTCCTCGAATGTCGCGATTGCCGGGTCGAACAGGCTGTTGTCGGACTGGCGGCCAGCCACGATCACGTTGCCCTTGTACAGGCGCAGGCGCACGTCACCGTTGACGTTGTCTTGTGTCGCGTCGATGGCCTTTTGCAGCATCTCGCGCTCGGGGGCGAACCAGTACCCGTTGTACACCAATTCGGCGTACTTGGGCATGAGTTCATCCTTCATGTGCGCCTCGCCACGATCGAGCGTGAGCGACTCGAGTGCGCGACGCGCCTTCAGCATAATGGTGCCACCCGGGGTCTCGTAGCAGCCGCGCGATTTCATGCCCACGTAACGGTTTTCGACCATGTCGAGTCGACCGATGCCGTTGGCACCACCCAGCTGGTTGAGCTTCTCGAGCAGCGTGGCCGGCGAAAGCGTCTCGCCGTCGATCGAGACCGGGTCGCCCTTCTCGAAACCGATCACGATCTCGGTCGCTTCATCGGGCGCCCGCTCCGGGCTGACCGACCAACGCCACATGTCCTCCTCCGGCTCCCACCACGGATCCTCGAGGTTCCCGCCCTCGTAGGAGATGTGCAGCAGGTTGGCATCCATTGAGTACGGCGATTTCTTGCCGGCGGCGGCGAAGTCGACCGGGATGTCGCGGGACTCCGCGTAGTTCATCAGCTTCTCGCGGGAGGTGAGGTCCCACTCGCGCCATGGAGCGATCACCTTGATGTCCGGATTGAGTGCGTAGGCATTGAGCTCGAAACGCACCTGGTCGTTGCCCTTGCCGGTAGCGCCGTGAGCGACGGCATCGGCACCGGTCTCGCGGGCGATGTCCACCAGGCGCTTGGCGATCAACGGACGAGCGATGGACGTGCCCAGCAGGTACTCGCCCTCGTAGATGGCGTTGGCGCGGAACATCGGGAAGACGTAGTCGCGCACGAAGGTCTCGCGCAGGTCGTCGATGTAGATTTCCTTGACGCCCATCTTCTCGGCCTTCTCACGCGCCGGGTCGAGCTCCTCGCCCTGCCCCAGGTCCGCGGTAAAGGTGACGACCTCGCAGTCATAGGTCTCTTCCAGCCACTTGAGGATCACCGAGGTGTCCAGACCGCCGGAGTAGGCCAGTACCACCTTGCCGAGCTTCTTGGGGGCCGCGGGATTACTCATCAGAACTCCTGATTTCGATTTGTGTTTGCGATGTGCTTGGCACGAGATCGCGCCATTATATAGACACCGCTGCGCCTTGACAGGGCATAGGGATTTTCAATCCCCCGATTACGCCACTCCCAGGGCCGTCAATATGGCACTCTTCTGATTGCTTGCGTCCCTGAAAAGGGGCGTGAAACGGCTTCTCCATGCGCTCGTGCATAGGAAAACGCGGCGTAATCGCGCATAATGAGGCGCAAATTTTGGTCCGGTGCGACCATCGAAACCCCGCCATGAGGCGCTTTGTGGGGATTTCGGACGCGCCCAACGACAGCTTTGAGGAGTGCTTGTGACCGATTACATCGATCAGGATCCGCAGGAAACCCGGGAATGGCTCGACGCACTCGAGGCAGTGGTCAGCTTTGAAGGGACGGAAAAGGCCCGCCATTTGATTGGCAACATGATCGAGCTGGCGCGCCAGCACGGCATCGACACCCCCTACTCCGCGACCACCCCCTACATCAACACCATTCCGCCCGAGAACGAGCCGCAGTATCCCGGCGACCGTCAGATCGAGCAGCGCCTGCGCGCCCTGATCCGCTGGAACGCCATGGCGATCGTGGTGCGGGCCAACAAGGAAAGCTCGGTCGGCGGCCACATCGCCTCCTATCAGTCCAGCGCGACCATGTACGAGGTCGCCCTGAACCACTTCTTCAAGGGTCACGACCACCCGGAAGGCGCCGACATGGTGTTCTTCCAGGGTCACGTCGCGCCGGGGATGTACGCCCGGGCGTACCTCGAGGGACGCATCACCGAAGACCAGCTGCTCAACTACCGCCAGGAAGCGCACAAGGATGGACTGAGCTCCTACCCGCACCCCTGGCTGATGCCGAACTTCTGGCAGTTCCCGACCGTCTCCATGGGCCTGGGGCCGCTGATGGCGATCTACCAGGCACGCTTCATGAAATACATGGACGCGCGCGGTTTCGGCAAGATCAACAGCCGCAAGGTCTACGCCTTCCTCGGTGATGGCGAGATGGACGAGCCGGAATCACTCGGCGCCATCGGCCTGGCCGTGCGCGAGAAGCTCGACAATCTGGTCTTCATCGTCAACGCCAACCTGCAGCGCCTCGATGGCCCGGTTCGCGGCAACGGCAAGATCATCCAGGAACTCGAGGGTAGCTTCCGGGGCGCCGGCTGGAACGTGATCAAGGTCATCTGGGGGCCGGGCTGGGACGAGCTGCTGGCTCGCGACAAGTCGGGCAAGCTGATGGAACGGATGATGGAAGTTCCCGACGGCGAATATCAGGCCTACAAGGCCAAGGATGGCGCCTTCGTCCGCGAGCACTTCTTCGGCAAGTACCCGGAGACCGCCGAGCTGGTCAAGAACATGACCGACGACGAGATCTTCTCGCTCACCCGTGGTGGCCACAGCCCGCGCAAGATGTACGCGGCCTACAAGGCGGCCAACGACTGCAAGGGCAAGCCGACCGTCATCATCGCCAAGACCATCAAGGGTTACGGCATGGGCCCGTTCGGCGAAGGCGCGATGACCGCCCACCAGCAAAAGAAGTTGGACAACGACGGGCTGAAGTACTTTCGCGACCGTTTCGGCTTGCCGATCTCCGACGAGCAGCTCGAAAAGAACGTGCCGTTCTACAAGCCGGACGACAGCCACGAGCTGATCAAGTACATGAACGAGCGGCGCAAGGAGCTGGGCGGCTACCTGCCCTCCCGCGTCGACCGCGCCGAGTCCATCCCGGCACCGGAGCTCAAGGCCTTCGACATGATCCTCAAGGGCACCGGCGAGCGCGAGATGTCCTCGACCATGCTCTTCGGTCGCATCCTGGCGATGATCCTGCGCGACAAGAAGCTCGGCAAGCGCGTCGTGCCGATCATCCCGGACGAGGCCCGCACCTTCGGTCTCGAGGGGTTGTTCCGCCAGGTGGGTATCTACGACCCCGCCGGTCAGCTCTACGAGCCGGTCGATTCGGACCAGGTGGCCTGGTACAAGCAGGCGGCCAACGGCCAGGTGCTGCAGGAAGGCATCAACGAGGCCGGCTCCATGTCCTCGTGGCTGGCCGCGGCCACCGCCTACGCCAACTACGGTGAGGCGATGGTGCCGTTCTACATCTACTACTCGATGTTCGGCTACCAGCGCGTGGGCGATCTGGCCTGGCTGGCGGGCGACATCCGGGCGCGTGGCTTCCTGATTGGGGCGACCGCCGGCCGGACCACGCTCGAGGGCGAGGGTCTGCAGCACAACGACGGCCACAACATCATGATGTTCTCGGTCGTGCCCAGCTGCCGCGTCTTCGATCCGACCTACGGCTACGAGATGGCCATCATCATCCGTGATGGCCTGCAGGCGATGGTCGAGGAAAAGCAGGATTGCTACTACTACATCACCGCGATGAACGAGAACTACGCCCACCCCGCGATGCCCGAGGGTATCGAGGAAGGCGTTCTCAAGGGCGCCTATCGCCTGCGCGAGAGCAAGAAGAAACTTAAGAACCGTGTCCAGCTGATGGGTTCCGGCACCATCCTGCGCGAGGCCGAGACCGCGGCCGTGATGCTCGAGGGCGACTGGAAAATAGCGGCCGATGTCTGGTCGGCAACCAGCTTTACCGAGCTGGCCCGCGAAGGTCAGGCCTGCGAACGGCACAACCGGCTGCACCCAGAAGCCGATCCCAAGACGCCGTACATCACCGCCGCCCTTGAGGAACGCAACGCCCCGGTTATCGCGGCGACTGACTACATCCAGGCCTACCCGGATCAGATCCGTCGATTCGTGCCAAATTCGTTCACCATCCTGGGCACCGACGGCTACGGCCGTTCCGATACCCGCGCGGCACTGCGTCGCTTCTTCGAAGTCGATGCCGCCCACATCGTGGTCGCCGCGCTCAAGGCCCTGGCCGACGAAGGCACCATCCCGGCCACCAAGGTCACCGAGGCGATCAAGAAATACGACATCGATCCGGACTGCGGCCCGCCGATCGAGCGCTAAGACCTACCGCCCCTGCCCCGCTCATGCCGGCATGACGCGGGGCACCGGCCCCATTCGATCCGACGCCCGCAAAAAGACGCGGACGCGCATGCAACCTTTCATGGAGACAGGCTGATGGCCATCAAGTCGATCACCCTCCCCGATATCGGCAATTACGACAACACCCCGGTTATCGAGGTGCTGATCTCGCCCGGCGACCGGGTGGAAAAGGAAGACTCGCTGATCACGCTGGAGTCCGACAAGGCCACGATGGAGATCCCGTCCCCCTACGCGGGCGAGATCAAGAAGGTGCTGGTCAAGGTGGACGACTCCCTGAAACAAGGAGACCTGATCGCCGAGATCGAGGCCGAGGAAGATTCCGGAGACGACGCCGAAACGCCCTCGAGCCAAGAAGCGGCAAGCCAGGAAGAGTCGACCAAGGAAGAGTCAGCCGAGGCAAAGCCGGACGAGAAACCGGCCGAGACCGAGAAGCCGGTACCGGCTGGCGAGAAGCCCGCCGAGCCCGCGGCCCAGGCGCCGCAGACACCCGCGCCCGTCAATCGCCAGAGTGCCGGTGCGGCCTTCCACGCCAGTCCATCGGTGCGTGTTTTCGCCCGAAAACTGGGCGTGGACCTGGCCAATGTCACTGGCACCGGTCCCAAGGGCCGCATCCGGCAGGAAGACGTCGAAGGCGCGATCAAGACGGTGATGGAAGGCGTGGCCAAGGGCGGGGCGGCTACCGGGGCGGGCATCCCGCCGCTGCCGGAGATCGACTTCTCCCAGTTCGGCGAGATCGAGGAAAGCCCGCTCTCACGCATCAAGAAGCTTTCCGGCAAGCATCTCTCGACTGCTTGGTTGAACATTCCGCACGTCACGCAGTTCGACGAAACGGATATCACCGAGGTCGAGGCCTTCCGCAAGTCACTCAAGCCGCGCGCTGAGAAGGCCGGCATCAAGATGACGCCGCTCGTGTTCGTGCTCAAGGCGCTGGCGCACGTGCTGCGCGAGTTCCCGCACATGAATGCCTCGCTCGCGCCCGATGGCGAGAAGCTGATCGTCAAGCAGTACATCAACCTCGGCGTGGCCGTGGATACCCCCAAAGGGCTGCTGGTGCCGGTGGTGCGCGATGTCGACAAGAAGGGCATCTTCGAGCTCTCCGAGGAACTGATGGCCATCTCGGAGCGTGCCCGAAACGGCAAGCTGACCGGTGAGGACCTCTCCGGCGGTACGTTCTCGGTCTCCAGCCTCGGGGGCATCGGCGGCACCCAGTTCACGCCAATCGTCAACGGTCCGGAAGTGGGCATCCTCGGGGTGTCCAAGGCCAGCATGCAGCCGGTCTGGGATGGTTCAGACTTCGTGCCGCGCCTGATGCTGCCGCTGGCGTTGTCCTACGATCACCGCGTCATCGATGGCGCCGAGGGCGCGCGGTTCATGACCACGCTCTCGCGCACGCTCACCGATCTTCGCGAACTGATGCTGTAAGGAGCACCGGATGACCATCGAAACCATCAACCTGCCGGACATCGGCAACTTTGACGAAGTCGAGATCATCGAGGTGCTGGTCGAGGCCGGCGACGCCGTCGAGGCCGAAGACTCGTTGATCACCCTGGAGACCGACAAGGCCACCATGGAGATCCCGGCACCCGCCGCCGGCACGATCACCGAGATGCTGGTCGGCGTGGGCGACAAGGTCCGCACCGGCAAGCCGATCGCCAAGTACGAGCCCGCCGCAGCCGATGGCACGGACGACAAGGACGACAAGGCCGATGCACCGGCCGAGACAGCCCCTGCCCCGACCGAGGAAGACAAGTCGGCCGCACCCGCTGCTGCCGCAACCACCGACGCCAAGGCCGACGTCGAGTGCGAGATTTGCGTCCTGGGTGGCGGCCCGGGCGGCTACACCTCCGCCTTCCGCGCCGCGGATCTGGGCAAGAAGGTGGTGCTGATCGAGCGCTATCCCGTCATCGGCGGCGTGTGCCTGAATGTCGGCTGCATTCCGTCCAAGGCGTTGCTGCACGTCTCCGAAGTGCTCAACGAAACCCGCTCGATGGGCGCGCACGGTGTGACATTCGCCGAGCCCAAGATCGATCTGGACAAGCTGCGCGGCTTCAAGGAAAAGACGATCAAGAAGCTCACCGGTGGCCTCGAGGCCCTGGCCAAGCAACGCAAGGTGCAGATCGTGCGCGGTTACGGCCGTTTCGTCGATCCGCACCACGTCGCGGTCACCGATGACGATGGCAAGGAAACCCTGGTCCGGTTCGACAACGCCATCGTCGCCGCCGGCTCCCAGCCGGTGAAGCTGCCGTTCATTCCGCACGACGACCCGCGCGTGATGGACTCCACCGACGCTCTCGAACTCGAGGAAGTGCCGGGCAAAATGCTGGTCATCGGCGGCGGCATCATCGGTCTGGAAATGGCGCAGGTCTATGATTCGCTCGGCGCCGATATTTCGATCGTCGAACTGGCCGACACCATTATCCCGGGGGCCGACAAGGACCTGACCCGTCCGTTGCTGAAGATCCTCAAGAAGCGCTACCAGGACATTTTCCTCGGCTCGAAGGTGACCAATGTCGAGGCCAAGAAAGATGGCCTTCATGTCACCTTCGAGGGCAAAAACACACCGGAAACGGCTGTTTTCGATCGCATTCTGGTCGCCGTTGGTCGCGCGCCGAACGGCAAGAAGATCGATGCGGACAAGGCCGGCGTATCGGTCGACGAGCGCGGCTTCATCGCCGTCGACGAGCGGATGCGGACCAACGTCGAGCATATCCATGCGATCGGCGACGTGGTCGGTCAGCCGATGCTGGCCCACAAGGCGGTGCACGAGGGCAAGGTCGCCGCCGAGGTGATCTGTGGTCTGCCGTCGGCCTTCACGCCGATGGGGATTCCCAGCGTGGCCTACACCGATCCGGAGGTCGCCTGGGCCGGCAAGACCGAGGACGAGCTCAAGGCCGAGGGTGTCGAGTACGAGAAAGGCGCCTTCCCCTGGGCCGCCTCAGGCCGATCGCTGAGTCTTGGCCGCGACGAAGGTCTTACCAAGGCCTTGTTCTGCAAGAAGACCCACCGCCTGCTCGGCGCGGGCATCGTCGGCCCCAACGCCGGCGAGTTGATCGCAGAAGCCATGCTGGCGATCGAGATGGGCGCGGACATGGCCGACATCGGCTTGACGATCCATCCCCACCCCACCCTGTCGGAGACCCTTGGCTTCGCCGCCGAGATGGCCGAAGGCACCATCACGGACCTGCTGCCGCCCAAGAAACGCTGATTGGGCGCCGGCAAAGGGAGGACGCGAATGGAATACCTGTTGTTCGCCATCCTCGGCATCGTCGGTGGAGTGGCCGCCGGCCTGCTCGGCATTGGTGGCGGACTGATCATGGTGCCCGTCCTGCTGATGATCTTTCCGACCATCGGTATCAGCGGCCCCCATCTGGTGCATATCGCGATCGGCACGTCATTGGCGGCTATCGTGTTTGCCTCGATTACCTCGGTATACAGCCACCACCGGCACGGGGGCGTGCTCTGGGACGTGTTCGCGCGGTTTGCGCCGGGGATGGCGCTCGGGGCTATTCTGGGCTCGACGGTGGCGCATTACCTGCCCGGCAACGTGCTCAAGATTGTCTTCGGCGTGCTCGAGATCGCGGTGGCCCTGCAGATGGCCTTCGGCAAGACGCCGCCGGCCAGTCGGCAGCTTCCCGGAATCGTCCCGCTCACCGGGGTATCGAGCACCTTCGGGGCGATCGCCTCGATCATGGGCATGGGCGGCGGCGCAATGACGACCCCGTTCTTCCTCTACTGCAACGTCACCGCTCGTAACGCGATTGCGACCAGCGCCTCGCTGACCCTGCCGACCGCGTTCTTCGGCGCGGCCGGGTACATTGTCAGCGGCTGGACCATCGAGGGTCTGCCCGAGATGACGGCCGGCTACGTGTACCTGCCGGCACTGGCGGGTATTGCCGTGTTCTCGGTGCTTTTCGCCCCCATCGGTGCCAAACTCGCGCAGATATTGCCGGCCCTGATGCTCAAACGCATCTTCGCCTTTGTGCTGATGGGTCTGGGCATTCACATGATTCTTTCCTGATCCGGGCCTGCACCCGATCCGCTTTCGACCTCAGTCCATCGGGGGCTTCTGCATGACACGCAAGAAACGCATCGCGGTCTATCCGGGCACGTTCGATCCGATCACGTATGGACATGTCGATCTCGCCCATCGTGCCGCCCGGCTGTTCGACGAGGTGATCGTTGCCGTCGCCGGTGATTCGGGCAAGCAAACCCTTTTCTCCCTGGAAAAGCGACGCACCCTGGTCGAAGAGGCGATCGGGGACGAGACCGGTGCGATTCGGGTGGGCTCGTTCGATGGTCTGTTGGTGGACTTTGCCGCCGAGGTGGGGGCCACCGCCCTGGTGCGGGGATTGCGCGCGGTGAGTGATTTCGAGTACGAAATTCAGCTGGCTGCCATCAATCGACGACTCAACAGTGAACTCGAAACCGTGTTTCTTTCCCCGGCCGAAGATCTTGGGTTCATCTCGTCGAGTATCGTGCGTGAACTGGCGCGCCTCGGTGGTGATGTCACCGACTTCGTTCCGCCGGCGGTGGTTCGAGCGCTGGACGATATTGACCGAGCCTGATACTGCGGAATTTTCTGCCCGAGCGCACCAAAATACCGTTTACCTGTTATCCTGTGCGCCAGTTAACGACGAGATTTTTGGGGAGGAATCCGCATGTCCCTGCTGATTACCGACGAATGCATCAACTGCGATGTCTGCGAGCCGGAATGCCCGAATGGCGCCATTTCCCAGGGTGACGAGATCTACGAGATCGCACCCAACCTCTGCACCGAGTGCGTGGGTCATTACGATGAACCGCAGTGCGTGGAGGTTTGCCCGGTCGATTGCATCATCACCGACCCGGACAACAAAGAGACCGAAGATCAGCTGATGGGCAAGTACCAGCAACTGACGGGCAGCTAAGCTCGACCGAGCCTCTGCTCAAGCAAAAACCCGCCGGAGGTTCGGCGGGTTTTTTACGTTCGGCCATTCAATCTGGTAGACGTCTTGAGACGCTTACGTCCGTACCCGGATGAATTCGGTCACCGTGCCGAATGTCGCGAACCATTCGGCGTCGATTTCATCATCGGAAAGCTGGATGTCGAAGCGATCCTCGAGTGCGGTGAGCAGCAACACCACGCCCATCGAATCGAGCTCGGGTATCTCGCCGAACAACCCGCTTTCCGGCCCGAAGCGTTGCGCCGGCCCGGGCAGGTCGAGCGTGTCGAGGATGATCTGACGTACCGTATGAAACAGCGGGTCGGGCGCGATCGATACCTCGCTCACACCTGGGCCTCAATCCGTTCGACCCCGCCCATGTAGGGGCGCAACACCTCCGGCACGATCACATCACCGTTTTCGCACTGGTAGTTCTCGAGCACGGCCACCAGGGTCCGGCCGACGGCCAGACCGGAGCCGTTGAGGGTATGTACCGGTTCCGGCTTGCCTTCGGCGTTGCGTGCACGGGCCTGCATGCGCCGCGCCTGGAAATCGCGGGTATTGGAGCACGAGGAGATCTCGCGATAACGCCCCTGCCCCGGCAGCCAGACCTCCAGGTCATAGGTCTTGGCCGCGGAAAAGCCCATGTCGCCGGTGCATAGCGCCAACCGGCGGTACGGCAAGCCCAGGGCATCGAGCACTGTCTCGGCATGGCCGGTCAGTTCTTCGAGGACGCGTTCGGACTCCCCTGCCGACACGATCTGCACCAGTTCGACCTTCTCGAACTGGTGCTGGCGGATCAGCCCGCGCGTGTCACGCCCGGCCGATCCGGCCTCGGAGCGGAAACAGGGGGTGTGGGCAACCATCTTGAGCGGCAACTCGTCGCTCTCGAGGATCCGGTCACGCACCAGGTTGGTCACCGGCACCTCGGCGGTCGGGATCAGGTACCACGGGGCTTCGCCTTCGAGCTTGAACAGGTCCTCGGCGAATTTGGGCAATTGCCCGGTGCCGAACAGCGAATCGGCATGCACGATGAACGGCACCTGCACCTCGGTATAACCGTGCTCACGGGTATGCAGATCGAGCATGAACTGCGCCAGCGCACGGTGCAGGCGGGCGACCGGCCCGGACATGGTGACGAAACGCGCGCCCGTCAGCTTGGCTGCCGCCTCGAAGTCCATCCCGGCCAGACCGGCCCCGAGCTCGACGTGATCTCGCGCCTCGAATGAGAACGCCGGGATCTTGCCCACGGCGTGCACCTCGACGTTGTCGTCCTCGCTCTCGCCCACCGGCACGTCGTCGTCCGGCAGGTTCGGGATGCCGGCGAGAAAGGCATCCAGTTCATCGGCGATGTCGTTGAGGCGTGCCTTGGCGGAGTCGAGACGATCGCCAAGCTCACCCACGGCCGCGATCAACGGCTGGATATCGTCGCCGGCCGCCTTGGCCTTACCGATCTTTTTCGACTCGGCATTGCGCTCGGCCTGCAGCGTCTCGGTCTGCACCTGCAGGGATTTGCGTTCGGATTCGAGCGAATCGAACCGCTCTCGATCGAAGGCAAACCCGCGACGGGCCAGCCGTGCGGCGACATCGTCGGTTTCCTGGCGAAGAACTCGGGCGTCAAGCATGGGGGGTCCATCGGTTGCGAAGGAGAGGCCGGCGGGTTGTCCTACCCGGCCGGCAAGGCATGTCAGGCGATGTACTCGACCTCGACGATCTCGAAGGTGCGGGTCTTGCCACCCGGGGCATTGAAAGTGACCTCGTCGCCGACCGACTTGCCGATCAGGGCACGGGCAATCGGCGAATGGATCGAGACCAGATCCTTCTTGATGTCCGCCTCGTCGTCGCCGACGATCTTGTAGCGGATCTCCGCGTCGGTATCCAGGTCGAGGATTTCGACCGTGGCGCCGAAAATCACCTTGTCACCCGGCGGCATGCGGGTGACGTCGATGATCTGCGCATGCGACAGCTTGGCCTCGATTTCCTTGATCCGTCCCTCGACGAAGCCCTGCTCCTCGCGGGCGGCGTGATACTCGGCGTTTTCCTTGAGATCGCCCAGTTCCCGTGCCTCGGAAATCGCCGCGATGATACGGGGACGCTCCACGCCTCGCAGTCGCTTGAGCTCTTCCTCCAGGCTGGCCGCACCGGCGGCGGTCATCGGGGTCTGATTCATGTAACACACTCCTGATGCAGGTCCTGCAGCCGGTTGACGGTGACCGGCTGGTGCAGATATTTCAATGCCAACGCCATCGCCTCGGCTCCGGCCAAGGTGGTGAAGTACGGGATCCGATAGTGCAGCGCCTCACGCCGGATCTCGTAGGAATCGCTGCGCGATTGCTGACTGTTCGAGGTGGTGTTCACGATCATCGCGATGTCGCGGTTCTTGATCATGTCGACCACGTTGGGACGCCCCTCGGTCACCTTGTTGACCATGGTCACGGCCAGCCCGTTCTCGTCGAGGAAACGCGCGGTGCCACGGGTGGCGACCAGCGAGAAGCCCCACTCCACCAGTGCCTTGGCGACCGGCAGCATTCCCTTGTAGTCCTGCTTGCGCACCGAGATGAACGCCGTACCCGACAGTGGGAGGGAATTGCTTGCCCCGGCCTGCGCCTTGGCGAAGGCCTCGCCGAATTCGCGACCGACCCCCATCACCTCCCCGGTCGATTTCATCTCGGGGCCGAGCAGCGGATCGACGCCGGCGAACTTGATGAACGGGAATACCGCTTCCTTGACCGAGTAGAACGGCGGGATCCGCTCGGCCGTAATGCCCTGGCGTTTGAGGCTGACACCGGCCATCGTGCGCGCGGCCACCTGCGCCAGCGGAACACCCACCGCCTTTGATACGAACGGCACGGTCCGCGAGGCGCGTGGATTGACTTCGATGATGAAGATCTCGTCACCCTGGATGGCGACCTGGGTGTTCATCAGGCCAACGACATTCAGCTCGCGGGCCATCGCCGTGATCTGCTCACGGACGCGATCCTGTACCGACCGCGGCACGGTGTACGGCGGCAGCGAGCACGCCGAATCGCCCGAGTGGACCCCGGCCATCTCGATGTGCTCCATCAGACCACCGATCACGACGTCCTCACCATCACAGACGGCATCGATGTCCATCTCGGTGGCATCGTCGAGGAAGCGGTCGAGCAGGACCGGCGACTCGTTGGACACCTTGACCGCGTCGCGGATGTAGCGCTTGAGTCCGTCCTCGTCGTGGACGATCTCCATCGCGCGGCCGCCCAGCACGTACGACGGGCGCACCACCAGCGGGTAACCGATCTCGGCGGCCAGATGAATCGCCTGGTCGGCCGATCTGGCCGTGCGGTTGGGCGGCTGCTTGAGATCCAGCTTGTGGATCATGTCCTGGAATCGTTCCCGATCCTCGGCCCGGTCAATGGCATCCGGCGTAGTGCCGATGATCGGTGCGCCGGCCTTCTCCAGGTCGCGCGCGAGCTTGAGCGGCGTCTGCCCACCGAACTGGACCACGACCCCACGCGGCTGTTCAACCTCGATGATCTCGAGCACGTCCTCGAGTGTCAGCGATTCAAAATACAGACGGTCCGAGATGTCGTAGTCGGTGGACACCGTTTCCGGGTTGCAGTTGACCATGATGGTTTCGTAGCCATCCTCGCGCAGGGCGAGCGCGGCGTGAACGCAGCAATAGTCGAACTCGATGCCCTGACCGATGCGGTTGGGCCCGCCACCGAGGATCATGATCTTGTCACGATTCGACGGCTCGGCCTCGCAGAACGGCTCGTAAGTCGAATACATGTATGCCGTCGACGTCGGGAACTCCGCGGCACAGGTATCGACCCGCTTGTAGACCGGGCGCACGCCCAGCGCGTGGCGGTGCTTGCGCACCGTGCTCTCGGTCTCGTCGAGGAGTTTGGCCAGCCGCGCATCCGAGAAACCCAGCCGCTTGAGCTGGTACATCTTCCCGGTCCCCATCTCCTTGAGACGTCCGCCCCGCAGTGCTTCCTCGGTGCGCACCAGGTGTTCGATCTGCCGCAGGAACCACGGGTCGATGAACGAGTGACGGTGAACGCGCTCGACGTCGAAGCCGTGGCGGAACGCGTCAGCGACGTACCAGAGTCGATCGGCACCCGGCGAATGCAGCTCGCGCACCAACCGATCTTCGATATCGTCGTCCGCGAGGCTGCCTTCCAGCACCTCATCCAGACCATCCCGCCCGATTTCCAGGCCGCGCACCCCCTTCTGCAGGGACTCGCTGAACGTCCGGCCGATCGCCATCACCTCGCCGACCGATTTCATCTGAGTGGTCAGTCGATCGTTGGCGGACGGAAATTTCTCGAAGGTAAAACGCGGAATCTTGGTGACGACGTAATCGATGGTCGGCTCGAACGAGGCCGGGGTCGCGCCATTGGTGATGTCGTTCTTCAGCTCATCGAGGGTGTAGCCGATGGCGAGCTTGGCCGCGACCTTGGCGATCGGGAAGCCCGTCGCCTTGGAGGCCAGTGCGGACGAGCGCGACACCCGCGGATTCATCTCGATGACGATCATGTCGCCATTTTCCGGGTTGACCGCGAACTGCACGTTCGAACCGCCGGTTTCCACCCCGATCTTGCGCAATACCGCCAGCGAGGCGTTGCGCATCACCTGGTATTCCTTGTCGGTCAGGGTCTGTGCCGGGGCGACGGTGATCGAGTCCCCGGTGTGCACGCCCATCGGGTCGAGGTTCTCGATCGAGCAGATGATGATGGCGTTGTCGTTCTTGTCACGCACGACCTCCATCTCGTATTCCTTCCAGCCGAGCACCGACTGTTCGATCAACAGCTCGTTGGTCGGCGAAAGATCCAGACCGCGACGAACCAGTTCCTCGTATTCCTCGCGGTTGTAGGCGATGCCCCCGCCCGTGCCGCCCATGGTGAACGACGGACGGATGATCGCCGGAAAGCCGATCTCGCCTTGCGCGGCCAGGGCGGCCTCGAAGGAATGCACCACGGTCGAGAGCGGGGTCGACAGGCCGATCTCGGTCATCGCGTCCTTGAAGCGATCCCGATCCTCGGCCATGTCGATCGCGTCCTGGCTGGCGCCGATCAGCTCGCAATCGAACCGGTCGAGCACGCCGTGCCGGTGGAGCTCCAGCGCACAGTTCAGCGCCGTTTGGCCGCCCATGGTGGGCAGGACGGCATCTGGACGTTCCTTCTCGATGATCGCGCTGACCGCCTCCCAGGTGATTGGCTCGATGTAGGTGGCATCGGCCATCTCCGGGTCGGTCATGATCGTCGCCGGGTTCGAGTTGATCAGGATGACCCGCAGGCCCTCCTCGCGCAGCGCCTTGCAGGCCTGGGCCCCGGAATAGTCGAACTCGCAGGCCTGACCGATCACGATCGGCCCCGCGCCGATGATCAACACACTTTGAATATCGTTTCTCTTTGGCATGCTCGACTCACCTGCCAGCCGTGGCTGGGCAGTTGGTTGTTCTGGAAAGGCGGCTCAGCGACGGGCGTCGATGCTCTCGACGAACTGATCGAACAGCAGGTCGAGATCATGCGGCCCGGGGCTCGCCTCGGGGTGGCCCTGAAAGCTGAAGGCCGGACAGTCGGTACGACGGATACCCTGCAGGCTGCCGTCGAACAGCGAGCGGTGCGTGGACTCGAGATGGGCCGGCAGGCTGTCCTCCTCGACCGCAAAACCGTGATTCTGGCTGGAGATCAATACACGCTTGCTATCGAGGTCCTGGACCGGGTGGTTCGCCCCATGGTGGCCGAACTTCATCTTGCTGGTCTTCGCGCCGCTGGCCAGTGCCAACAGCTGGTGGCCCAGGCAGATGCCGAACAGCGGGATACCGGTCTCGAGGACGCGCTCGATGTCGCCGATCGCCTTGGTGCAGGCCGCCGGGTCGCCCGGGCCATTGCCCACCAGGATGCCGTCGGGGTTGGACGCCAGCAATTCCTCGACCGGCGCGTCGGCCGGGAATAGCGTGATGCGGCAACCGCGATCAACGAGCTTGCGCAGGATGTTGTGCTTGAAGCCGTAGTCGTAGGCGACCACATGACGAGTCGCCTCGGGGCGATCCTCGTCATTCACCCACCAGGAACCAGCGGTCCACTCGCGCACCTCGTGGATACCGACCTCGGGGATCAGGTCCATGCCGGCCAGACCGGCGAAGGCCTGTGCCTTCTCCACCGCGGCAGTGGCGTCGAGGTCCTCACCGGCGACGATGCAACCCTTCATGGCCCCCTGGTCGCGCAGGCGGCGGGTCAGCTCGCGGGTATCGACTTCCGAGATGGCGACCACGTCATGTTCGCGGCAGTAGGCCTCGAGGGTCTGTTCGCCGCGCCAGGAGCTCATCTGGCCGGAATCGCGGACCACCAGTCCGGCAACGTGGACCGAGTCGGATTCGGCATCCTCGGCATTGATGCCGACGTTGCCGATGTGCGGGTACGTGAGGGTCACGATCTGACGCCGGTAGGACGGGTCGGTGAGAATCTCCTGGTAGCCCGTCATCGCGGTGTTGAACACCACCTCGCCCACCGACTCGCCATCGGCCCCGATGGAGGTGCCGTAAAAAACGCTCCCGTCTTCAAGAGCCAGGAGCGCCGTGTTGGCCGGGAGCCCGGTGTTCGCGTCTGAGACCGTGCTATCCAAGAACTTTCCCCCACAGAATTGTCGTGTCACCCCGCCCGAGTTGGCGCTGGCCGCCGAGGCAGCTAGCGCCCCTCGGTTTCGGGGCGCAATTATGACTGAAACGCCCCTATGCTGTCCACGGCGGGAGGTGCCGAGTCGGGGCGCTCACTGGTCCAGCCGCACCCATCTAGCCGTGGGGTCAGACCGGCTTGAGGCCCAGCACGTGGCTCATGTCGTAAAGCCCGGCGGGCTTGTCGGCCACCCATTGCGCGGCACGAACGGCGCCCTTGGCGAAGGTCATGCGGCTCGAGGCCTTGTGGGTGATCTCGACGCGCTCGCCGATGCCGGCGAACAGCACCGTGTGATCACCGACCACGTCCCCGCCTCGTATCGTCGAGAAACCGATGGTTTCGGCGGAGCGCTCACCGGTAATCCCTTCCCGACCGTAGATGGCCACCTGTTGCAGGTCCCGGTCCAGCGAGTCGGCCACCGCTTCCCCGAGCCGCAAGGCCGTGCCGGATGGCGCGTCGACCTTGTGGCGGTGATGCGCCTCGATGATTTCGACGTCGTAGTCGTCACCCAACATGGAGGCAACCTGCCCCAGCACCTGCAGCAGCACGTTGATGCCGATGCTCATGTTCGGGGCGAAGACCACCGGGATCTCCTGGGCAGCAGCCGCCAGCTGGTCCTTCTGCGCGTCGGACAACCCGGTGGTGCCGATAACGATCGCCCGGCCCTTCTCACGGCAGATCTCCAGGTGACGCATCGTCGCGTCAATCGTGGTGAAATCGATCAGCACGTCGAAGTCATCACCATGGCCGGCGAGGTCGTCGAACACCGGCACGCCGATCTGCCCGATCCCGGCGATCTGCCCCGCATCCTGGCCGATCAGCGGGCTGCCACTGCGGGCGAAAGCCGCCCCCATTTGCGTCTGACTGCCGTGGTGTGCCGCCTCGATCAAACGACGACCCATGCGACCGTTGGCGCCAACAATCCCGACTCGTGTACTCATGATGTTCTGCCTGACTCTCTGGATTCTTGAATACGGATTTTCCGAAGTCTATCAATCCGCTTGACGACGCGCGCCCTAGAGCTTGAAAAAGCCGGCCCGGTAATGGGAAAGCTCGGCCACCGAGCCCCGAATGTCGTCCATCGCCTGGTGATTCGAGTTCTTGCGGTAACCGGCCAACACCTCGGGCTGCCAACGCCGGGCCAGTTCCTTGATCGTGGAGACATCCAGGTTGCGATAATGAAAATACGCCTCGAGCTCCGGCATCAACCGGGCGAGAAAACGGCGGTCCTGGCAAATGCTGTTGCCGCACATCGGCGACTTGCCTTCGGGCACGTACTGGCGCAGAAATTCCAGCGTCCGGGTCTCGCCACAGCGCAGATCACAGTCGCTCTGCCGCACGCGTTCGACCAAGCCGCTCTGCCCATGCACCCGCGTATTCCATTCGTCCATGCCGGCGAGTTTTGCCTCGGGCTGATGAATGGCCACCACCGGCCCTTCAGCCAGGACATTCAGGTGCTTGTCGGTCACCAGGGTGGCAATCTCGATGATGGTGTCTCGGACCGGATCGAGCCCAGTCATCTCGAGATCGATCCAGATCAGATTGTCTTCCGGGGCGTGCATGGACTCTCTCCTTTTGATGGCAACCGTGGCAAGCGAGGCGCCGAGAAGCCTAGCACGTGAAGGGTGGCGCGCAGGCGCGCGTTCTGCCAATCCATCCTGCCCGGAGGCACGTGGTGTCCGCTATACTGGCCGCCGATTCATCCATCCTCGACGGGATACCTTGCTTCCGTCAGACCATCCCGGAATCCGACGTTCATGGCCGAACTCACTGACATTGATCGCCAGGAAGAGCTCGATTCGCTGATCCACGAGATCCGCGACACGCTGTCTCAGGAGACGAGAACGGGTACGGCCAGCGATGCAGGGGAAGGGTTTGAGCCCCTGTCCGATCTGGCCAAGCACGATCTGGCGAAACTGGCGGAAAAGATCGAACGGCTGCACGCCGCCGACGTGGCCAAGGTCCTGGAATCCCTGCCACAGGACGAGCGCCTGGTCATCTGGGATCTGGTCCACTCCGATCGCGACGGCGAGGTGCTGCTCGAGGTCTCCGATTCGGTCCGGGACACCCTGATCGAGGTGATGGACCGCGAGGAGATCCTCAACGCGGCCTCCACGCTGGATACCGACGAACTCGCCGACCTGGCCCCCGATCTCCCCGAGGGGATGATGCAGGACGTCTTCACCGCCCTGCCGATCGACGATCGGGAAAAGCTGCGTTTCGTCATGTCCTACGACGAGGACACCATCGGCGCGCTGATGGACTTCGACCTGGTCACGGTCCGGGGCGACGTGACCATCGAGGTCGCGTTGCGCTACCTGCGGCGGATGGACTCGTTGCCGGATCACACCGACAAGCTGTTCGTCATCGATCGCGACGGGCTGTTCGAGGGCGTGATCCATTTGAAAACGTTGCTGCTCAACGATCCGGAAACCCTCGTGGCCGACGTAATGGCAGGCGATGCGGTGCGCTTTCATCCCGAAGACAAGGCGCGTGATGGCGCGGATGCCTTCGAGCGCTACGATCTGATCAGTGCGCCGGTCGTCGACGAGGTCGACCGATTGGTCGGTCGGGTCACGATCGACGCGGTGGTCGACTTCATTCGCGAGTCGTCCGACGAGGAGCGTCTCTCCCAGGTCGGCTTGAGCGAGGAAGAGGATATCTTCGCGCCGGTGCGCAAGTCGGTGAAGAACCGCGCCCCCTGGCTGGCCGTGAATCTCGTCACGGCAATCGTCGCCGCGCAGGTCATCGGCCTGTTCGAGGGATCGATCCAGGAATTGGTGGCACTGGCCGTCCTGATGCCGATCGTCGCCGGCATGGGCGGCAATGTCGGCAACCAGACCATCACGATGATCGTGCGGGAGCTGGCCTTCCGTAAGCTCGGCGGCGGCGATATCCGGCTGCTCTACAGCAAGGAGCTCAAGGTGGCCCTGATCAACGGGGTCGTCTGGGGCGGGATCCTCGGGCTGGTCACCTTCCTGATGTACCAGAACGCGGGGGTTTCCACCATCATGGTTGCGGCGGTCAGCCTCAACTTCCTGAGCGCGGCCTTCTTCGGCGTGACCATCCCCATCCTGCGTACCCGAATGGGACGCGACCCGGCGCTGGGCAGCGCGGTCATGATCACGGCGATCACCGACTCGGGCGGTTTCTTCATTTTCCTGGGGCTGGCCACCCTCTTTCTGCTCTGAGCTAGCCCAATATTTCATGAAATCCACGCGCCCTCACTTGTCTCTTGACCGCCCGTCTCTTGACCGCCCAAGGAATGTTCCTCAGTCGGCCGTAATCACCGATACGTCACTCCTTCGGAAAAGCCCTTGGGCGACCAATATCCCGCGCGATCATCACGCCGCTTCATGAAATATCCGGGCTAGAGGCATGACTCGAAAGATTCGTCTTAGCAAGCAGCAACAACGCCACGTCGACCGCCGGCGGCGCGTCGACACGGAGTCCGACACCACCCTGTCCCCGGGTATCGTGGTGACCCATCACGGCCACGACCTGCTGTTCGAGGACAGCGACCACCATCTCCACCGCGGTCGCGCCCGGCGGACGGTGGGCCGCCTGACCACGGGCGATCGCATCCGCTGGCACGACGACGAGCAGGGAAACCTGATGATCGAGCAGCGTGAGGATCGCCGTAACGTGCTGATCCGACCCGACGCCTACGGCAAGAAGAAGATGATGGCCGCCAATATCGACCAGGTGCTGGTGATCACCTCGGTAGTGCCCTGGATGAACCCGGACGTGGTCGACCGCACCCTGGTGGCCGTGTTTGCCCTGCCGGCCTTGCCGGTGATCGTGCTCAACAAGGCCGATCTGTTACCCGGCATGCCGTCCGACAAGCGACGGACCATCGAGGAAAACATCGCCCTGTGGGAATCCCTGGGGTTCGAGGTCATTCGCACTTCGGTCAAATCGGGTGACGGTATCGAGACGCTGCGTGCCCGGCTCCACGAGCAGATTACGCTGATGGTGGGGTTGTCCGGGGTGGGCAAGACGTCCTTGTCGCGGGAGATCACCCCCAGCGCGGACGAGGCGGCCATCGGCGAAATTTCGACGTTCAACCGCGAGGGCACGCACACCACGCGCGCCAGCACGCTCTACCGATTTCCGGACGGCGAGGGTGGGCTGATCGACGCCCCCGGCGTACGCGATTTCCCGGTCGACGAGGTGCCGTCAGCGGCCCTGGAGGACGGTTTCCCCGAGATCCATGCTGCGTCGGCCTACTGCCGTTTCAATGACTGTCGCCACATCAACGAACCGGAATGCGCGGTACGTGCGGGCGTGGCGAACGGCGATATCCTCGAGCGCCGGCTGGCCCAGTATCAGGCCATGCGCGACGCGAACGGCTGAATCCAACTCAGCCCGGCTCAGCCCGGGGGCCACTCCATCGCCCGCCCGCCGAGCAGGTGCAGGTGCAGGTGATAAACCTCCTGTCCCCCGTCGCGGTTGCAGTTGAACACCGTGCGATAGCCCGACTCGTCGATCCCTTCCTCCGCGGCCAGCTCCCCGGCGACGACAAACAACTCGCCCACCAGCGGTGCATCCTCGGGCGTGATGTCGTTGATCGTCGGAATGGGCTTTTTCGGAATGATCAGCAGGTGCACCGGTGCCTGGGGATTGATGTCGCGAAACGCCAGTATGCGGTCGTTCTCGAAGACGATATCGGCCGGGATCTCGCGATTGATGATCTTGCTGAAGATGGTCTCGCTCACGATCGAGCCTCCCTACATGAATTCCCGCCCAGCTTAGCCTAAGTTCAAGGCTCCCCGGCGCGACATCCCAGCGGCGCAGAGGTTCCCCAGATTGCTGGCGAACGAAGTCGTTAGTACACTACCTTTTTTCTGCGCCCGCCTTCCTGGCGTCCGCTGGACCCACATGCCTCTAGCAATGGCAGGTCTGACCTGCCGCCGACACGGTACAACACCCATGTCCACGATCTGCGCGCTTTCCGCACTGACTTCTCGCCGACTGGTTGCGGCAATTGCTCCCGCCGCGATGCTGCTCGCCACCAGCTTGCCCGCCGTGGCACAGCAGGGTGACCAGCCCCCGCCCAAGGTACCGGTCATTCAGATCGAGCCGAGCAGCGCCGCCGTGTTCAAGGAATATACCGGTCAAACCGAGGCCAATCGCAATGTCGAGGTGCGCGCTCAGGTCGCAGGCATCCTCGAGTCTCGGGATTACGTCGAAGGCGCGCGGGTGGAGACAGGGGACGCCCTTTTCCATATCGATGACCGCCCGTTCCGCGCCGCAGTAAACGAGGCCGAAGCCGACCTCACCTCGGTACAAGCGACGCTGGCCGCTGCGCAGCGCGACTGGCGCCGGATCAACTCGTTGTTTGATCGGGGCGTGGCCAGTGAAAAGCAGCGGGATGACGCCCGTTCGGCGCTAGAAACCACCCAGGCCGCCGTCCAGGTGGCCGAGGCACAACTCGAATCCGCACAGATAGATCTTGACTACACCTCGGTGTCGGCGCCCATTCCGGGCATCACGAGCCGGCGTGCCGTCGATCCCGGCAACCTGATCAGCGTCGGCGATCGGCTGGTATCCATCGAGGAAATCGATCCGATCCAGGTCACCCTCTCCTACCCGGTTGACGATCCGTTCGCCGACACGGCCGCCCTCAATCCGACGCCTGAGCGGACCACGCCCGCCGAGATTGTCGGCATTACCGGCCCCGAGGGCGAGGCGATCACCGGCGAACTCGACTATCGCTCGGCGAGCATCGAACGCGGCACCAACTCGATCCAGTTGCGTGGCGTGTTCGACAACCCCGGGGATGTCCTGCGGCCGAACCGCTACGTCCGGGTCCGCCTGAAGGTCGACGAGGTCCAGGACGCGGTGATCATCCCGGAGACCGCCATCGGTACCGGCGCAGAGCCAAACAGCACCGTGGTTTTCGTGATCGACGAGGAGAACAAGGCCGCCCAACGGCGTGTCGAGCTCGGGCCGATGAGCGACCAGGGACGCATCATCCTGTCGGGCCTCGAGCCGGGCGACCGGCTGGTGATCGACGGTCTGCTCAAGGTGCGGTCGGGCGCGCCGGTCGACCCGCAAGACCCCAGTAAAAACGACGGCGACTGATCGCCTCTCGCGTACCGTCGAACCCTACCTGCCCGTGACGCCCTCGTGACGAGGGCATCGGAGATCACCGATGTTTTCGAAGTTCTTCATTGACCGCCCGATCTTCTCCACCGTGCTGGCGATCGTGATCATGATCGCCGGTGGGGCCGCGTTCACCGGGCTTCCCGTCGAACAGTACCCCGAGATCGTGCCGCCCGAAGTCGAAGTGAGCGCCACCTACGCCGGCGCCGATGCGAGCACCCTGGCCGAGTCTGTCGCCGCCCCGTTGGAGCAGGCCATCAACGGCGTCGATGACATGCTTTACATGACGTCGGGCAGTTCGGATGCCGGCACCATGAACCTCTCGGTCACCTTCGCCACCGGCACCGATCCCGATCAGGCAACCATCGACGTCAACAACCGGGTGCAGCGCGCCCTGCCCCAACTGCCGCAGGAAGTGCGCAACCAGGGCGTGGTGGTCAACAAAAAGAGCAGCGCGCTGCTGATGGTCATTACGCTGATCTCGGAACACGAGGAATTCGACACCAAGTTCCTGAGTAACTACGGCCTGATCAACATCCTCGACTCGCTCAAGCGGGTGCCCGGCATCGGCGATGCCCGCCTGTTCGGTGCGCAGGACTATTCCATCCGCGTCTGGTTCGACCCGGCGAAACTGGCGCACTTCAACCTCACCCAGGACGACATCGCCGAGGCGATCCGCGAGCAAAACGCCCAGTTTGCCGCCGGCAAGTTCAACGACTCGCCCAACAAGGCAGGCGAGGCGTTCACCTACACCATCACCTCTCAGGGGCGTTTCTCCGACGTCGAGGAATTCCAGAACATCATCCTCGCCGCGTCCGAGGATGGCGGGACGCTGCGCCTGAGCGACGTGGCCGAGGTCGAGCTCGGCTCCCAGCGTTACGGCTTCAACGCGACCTACAACGGCGCGCCCACCGTCCCGATGGGCATCTATCTCGCCCCCGGCGCCAATGCGCTGGAAACCGTGGCCGAGGTGCGTGAACGGATGGAACAGCTCTCCGAGCGATTCCCGGGCGACATGGACTACAAGATTCCGCTGGATACCACCGACTTCGTGCGTATCTCGATCAAGGAAGTGCTCAAGGTATTCGTCGAGGCACTGATCCTGGTCACGCTGGTGATCTTCATCTTCCTGCAAAAGCCACGCGCGACCATCGTGCCGCTGATCGCGATCCCGGTGGCCCTGATCGGCGCCCTTGGTGGTCTGTTCCTTACCGGCATGTCGATCAACCTGCTGACCCTGTTCGGTTTCGTGCTGGCGATCGGCATCGTGGTGGACGACGCGATCATCGTGATCGAGAACGTCGAGCGCCTGATGCGCGAGGAAGGCCTCAAGGCCCGCGAGGCGTCGATCAAGGCCATGGAGCAGGTCACGGGGCCGATCGTGGCCACCACCCTGGTCCTGCTTGCCGTGTTCGTGCCGGTGGCCTTCATCCCAGGGCTGGCCGGCGAGATGTACCGCCAGTTCGCCGTCGCTCTGTCGATTTCGGTAGTGCTGTCGGGCGTGGTCGCCCTGACCCTCACGCCGTCGATGACCGCCCTGCTCCTGAAAAACCACAAGGAAAAGGAGCCGATCCTGCCGTTCCGGCTCTTCAACCGGGGATTCGATGCCTTCCGCAATGGCTACATGAAGCTGGTGCACTTCTTCCTGGTGGCCTGGCCGGTGGGCCTGCTGATCTTCGCGGGCGTCGTGATCGCCGCCGTGGTGATGTTCCGCAGCACGCCGACGGGCCTCGTACCCGAGGAAGATCCGGGCTACTTCATCTCCACATTGAACCTCGACCCGGCAGCAAGCCTCTCGCGCACGGCCGAAGTGCGGGATGAGTACTCGGCGATGATCCGCGAGAACCCGGACGTGCAGATGCAGGTCGCCTTTGCCGGCTTCGATCTGTTGGCCGGCACACAGCGGCCCTACAAGGGGGTGGCCTTTACGCGGCTCAAGGACTGGTCCGAGCGCCCCGAGCAGGAGCAGAGCGTCCAGGCGACGGTCAAGAAGGCCATGGGGGCGGGAACCCAGATCGAGGAAGGTTTCATCATGGCGTTCACGCCACCGCCCATCCGTGGCATGTCGACCACCGGGGGCTTCGAGGCCTATCTCCAGCAGCGCGGCTCGGCCGACGTCAAGGCGCTCGCCGAGGCCGCCAATGCCCTGGTTGCCGCCGCGAACCAGCGCCCGGAACTGGCCGGGGTGCGCACCACGTTCGTCGATAACACGCCGCAATTCCGCATGGACGTGGACCGCGAGCAGGCCTACGCCCTGGACGTGCCGGTCGCCGCCGTGTTCCGCACCATGCAGGGCACCTTCGGCACCCGTTACATCAATGACTTCACGCTGTTCGGCCGTAATTTCCAGGTCAATATGGCCGCGGATGCCGAGTTCCGCGCCGACCCGCAGGACCTGGAGAACGTCTTCGTGCGCAGCGGAGATCAACAGTTGGTACCGATCAGCTCGGTGGTCACCCTGACCCGCACGACCGGGGCCGACGTCATCGACCGCTTCAATATATTCCCAGCGGCCAAGATCATGGGCAGTGCGGCGGAGGGGTACTCGTCGGGCCAGGCCCTGATCGCCATGCAGGAGGTCATCGATCAGGCGCTGGGCGGCGGCGATTACACCCTGGGCTGGGTCGGCTCGGCCTTCCAGGAGCTTTCCAGCGGCTCGGCCGGTGCGATCGCCTTCCTGCTGGGCGTGATCATGGTGTTCCTGATCCTCGCCGCGCAATACGAGCGCTGGTCCCTGCCCTTTGCCGTGATCACCGCCGTGCCGTTCGCCGTGCTCGGTGCGCTGATCGCGATCTGGATACGCGATCTGAACATCGACATCTACTTCCAGGTCGGCATGCTGGTGTTGATCGCGATGTCGGCGAAGAACGCCATCCTGGTGGTCGAGTTCGCCGCGAAGATGCACACCGAAGACGGCCTGTCGATCAAGGAAGCCGCCCTCAAGGCCGCGCGCATCCGCTTCCGGCCGGTGATCATGACCTCGATGGCCTTCATCCTCGGCGTGCTGCCGCTGGCACTGGCCACCGGTGCGGGCGAGGCCGCGCGCAATTCGCTGGGCACACCGATCGTCGGCGGCATGATCCTGGCGACCTACGTGGCGATCCTGTTCATCCCGATGTTCTTCGAGTTGCTGCAGACGAGCAGTGAAAAACTCTTCCGCCGCAAGAAGGCAGCGGCCTGACGAGACCCTGACGCGCGATGAATGCCACCCACGAAACGCGGATTCCCCTCGGTCGTCCGGATCAATCGGGCAATGGCACCCTTTGGGTGCGGCTGGCCTTCACCGACGGGGGGCTCGCGCGCCTCCAGGTGGAAGAAGGCGCGGTCGAGGACCACCCTCCTCGTCGCGCCCTGCCAAACGGATATGCCGACGTCGGGCAGGCGCTGGCCGACTGGCAGATGCGGATCGACAGCCGATTCGACTGGACTACCCACCCGGGCTTTCCCAAGGTGGGAACCGCCTTCCAGCGTTCCGTCTGGTCGGCGTTGTGCCGTGTGCCGTGGGGGGAGTCGGTCGGCTATGGCGAGTTGGCCCAGCGGGTGGGCCGGCCGGGTGCCGCACGGGCCGTGGGGCAGGCAGTCGGCGCCAATCCCTGGGCGCCACTGATCCCCTGCCACCGGGTGCTCGCGGCCAATTACGGCTTGGGTGGCTACGCGCAGGGCACGCGCATCAAGTCGCGACTGCTAGCGATCGAGGGGATTGCCTACCGCTGAGGTTGCGGTCCGTGACCGTCTACCCGGATGGGGAGTCGGATGACCCCGATGCCCGCTTCTCGGTGGCCTGCTCGTCGAGCTCGTCCCAATACCGCATGCGCTCGGCGATACTGCGTTCCAGGCCGCGTTCCACGGGTGCGTAGAACCGCTCGCCAACCAGGCCATCGGGCAGATAGGTCTCACCCGCAGCATACGCTTCGGGCTCGTCGTGGGCGTAGCGATAGCCCTTGCCCCAGCCCTCGCGCTCCATGAGAGCGGTGGGGGCATTGCGCAGGTGCATGGGCACGGGATCCGTCCCCCGTTGTTTGACCGTGGCCAGTATCGCCTTGTGCGCGGTGTACACCGCATTGCTCTTGGGCGCGACGGCCAGATACATCGCCGCCTGGGTCAGCATGAGCTCCCCTTCGGGCACCCCGAGCCGATCAAAGGCCGTCCAGGCATCCAACGCCATGGTCAGCGCCCGCGGGTCGGCGTTGCCGATATCCTCGGAGGCGATGCGCACCAGCCGACGGGCGAGATACGACGGATCGGCCCCGCCATCGAGCATGCGTAACAGCCAGTACGCCCCGGCGTCCGGGTTCGAGCCGCGAATCGCCTTGTGCATGGCCGATATCTGATCGTAGAACTCGTCGCCGCCCTGATCGAAGCGCCGTGGCGACTGGCTCAGGAGTGATTCAAGCGTCTCCTCGCCCACCTCGCGAGCGGTGCCGTCGGCATTATCGCCGGCAAGTTGCGCCGCCAGTTCCAGTAAGGTGAGCAAGCGCCGCGCGTCACCATCGGCGGCGGCCACCAACCGATCGGCGATGGCGGGCTCCATCACCAACGGCAGCCCCCCGGTTGTCTCCCGCACACCCTCGGGGTGCGTCAACGCCCGGTCGAGCAAGGCATGCATCGCTGCATCGTCCAGCGGCTGCAGGCGGTAGACCCGCAGGCGCGAGAGCAACGCGTTGTTCAGTGAGAACGAGGGATTCTCGGTGGTCGCGCCGACCAGGACCAGCACACCCCGCTCCACCGACGGAAGCAACTGATCCTGCTGGGTCTTGTTGAACCGGTGGATTTCATCGAGAAACAGGACGGTAAGACGGCCGGCGGATTGTCGGCGCTCGCGGGCCGCCTGTATGACGGCGCGCAGTTCACGCACCCCCGCCTCGACCGCCGACATGTAGACGATTTCCGCCTGCAGGCGTTCGGCGTAGAGGCCAGCCAGCGTGGTCTTGCCCACCCCGGGAGGCCCCCAGAGCAGGCAGGAATGCGCCTGGCGCTTTTCCATCGCCACACGCAATGGGGCCGATTCACCCACCACGCGCACCTGCCCGGCAAATTCATCGACATGGCTGGGACGCAGACGGTCGGCCAGCGGCCGATAGACCGAGGTCGACTCGGCCTGAGGCTTCGGCTCCTCGGCGCCGAACAGATCGTCCTGCGAGTTCAACTCGCCCAACCTTCGATCGTGTGCATGAAAACCGGGTAGTCGATCACGCCCACCTCACTGGATCGTCGGTGGTTCGCGCGCCTCAACCACGTCCACGCCCTCGGGGGCCTCGAAATGAAAGATCGATTCGTCCACCGGCTGGTTGAAACGGCGCGACTCGAACACCACCCGCGTGGTCTGATCGAGCTGATCGATAAAGCGCATCTCACGCATGCCCCGCTCGTCGACGCCCAACAGGACCTCGCGGAAATCGCCCTGCTCGTCTCGGGGGCGCAACGCGAACCAGTTCAACCCATCCTCGCCTTCAAGATGGCGAACGTGAAACAGCTCGGTCACGGGCCGTTCGCCGGTCAGAATCGCGATGGGTGCCCCATCGGTCGCCGACAAGGGCGAACGGCTGGCCTGTCGCAGATCGGGCTCGTATACCCAGAGCGTGCCCTCGTTGGCGATCAACTCCTGCACGTAGGGGGTTTCGTAGCGCCAGAAGAACTGGCCCGGGCGCTTGAGCACGAACGTCCCCGACGATTCACGGCGCACCTCGCCCTTGGTGTCCCGCCGTTCCTGCACGAAATCCGCTGACAGCGTATCGATCTCGGCGAGCTGTTTGACCAGTGCATCGACGTCGTCCACCGGCGCGGCAACCACCAACGGCGAAAACAGGACGGTGGTCAAAAAGGCCAACGAGGCCAAAATGCCACCGGGG
This sequence comes from Guyparkeria halopsychrophila, assembly GCF_044582135.1. Taxonomy (NCBI): domain Bacteria; kingdom Pseudomonadati; phylum Pseudomonadota; class Gammaproteobacteria; order Chromatiales; family Thioalkalibacteraceae; genus Guyparkeria; species Guyparkeria halopsychrophila. The sequence continues at coordinate 65,989 of NZ_JBDODP010000005.1, forward strand.
TAGAAAGTTTGTCTGTTCATGGATCACCAGATCGTGGGTGGGACCGGTTCGACGCCCGGCATACGCACAGGTTCCGACGCGTATATACGAATCAGAGCAAAACAACCAGAGTCGGCGGCTATCTCGGCGGCGGAGGCGCGATCACTTCGCGGCTGCCATTGGATCCCAGGGCACCGACGACACCGTCGGCCTCCATCTGCTCGACCAGTCGCGCCGAGCGGTTGTAGCCGATCTTGAGGCGACGTTGGACGTAGGAAATCGACGCCTTGCGCGACTCGGTGACGATCGCTACCGCCTGGTCGTATAACTCGTCGATTTCCTCGCCATCGGCCCGCACGGGCTTTTCACCGGGCAAGGTCACATTGGCGGCGGTGTTCTCGGAGAGCACCTCGTCAACATACTCCGGCTCGCCGAGGGTCTTGAGCGCCTCGACCACGCGATGCACTTCTTCATCCCCGACGAAGGCGCCGTGAACCCGCATTGGCATGCCGCTGCCCGGCGGCAGATAGAGCATGTCACCGTGTCCCAGCAACTGTTCGGCGCCCATCTGGTCGAGAATGGTGCGGGAATCCACCTTGGAGGAGACCTGGAAGGCGATACGGGTCGGGATATTGGCCTTGATCAGGCCGGTAATCACGTCCACGGACGGCCTCTGGGTGGCAAGGATCAGGTGAATCCCGGCGGCGCGGGCCTTCTGGGCCAGACGGGCGATCAATTCCTCCACCTTCTTGCCAACCACCATCATCATGTCGGCAAACTCGTCGACCACGATCACAAGATACGGCATCGACTCGAGCGTGGGTGGCGGCAGGTCGGGATCGAAGGCCTGGGCGTGGTCGTAGAACGGGTCCTTGATCGGCTCGCCCCGCGCGATCGCCTCGCGGATCTTCTCGTTGGCCCCCGCGATGTTTCGCACGCCGAGCTTGGCCATCAGCCGATAGCGGCGTTCCATCTCGCCGACGGCCCAACGCAAGGCATTCGATGCCTCCTTCATGTCGGTGACCACGGGGGCCAGCAGGTGCGGGATGCCCTCGTAGACCGACAGTTCGAGCATCTTCGGGTCGATCAGGATCAGGCGCACTTCCTCGGCTGACGCCTTGTAGAGCAGGCTCAGGATCATGGCGTTGACCCCCACCGACTTGCCCGACCCGGTGGTCCCCGCGACCAACAGGTGCGGCATGCGGCCCAGGTCCGCCATGATCGGTTCACCGCCGATGTCCTTGCCCAACGCCACGGTCAAGGGCGAACGCGCCTCCCGGTAGCGACGGGACTCGAGCAGTTCCCGCAGGGCGATGATCTCGCGGGCCGTGTTGGGGATTTCCAGCCCCACCGTGGACTTGCCCGGAATCACCTCAACCACGCGCACCGAGACGATCGACAGCGCACGCGCCAGATCCTTGGCAAGATTAGAGATCTGGCTGACCTTGACCCCCGGGGCCGGCTGCAGCTCAAACCGTGTAATCACCGGGCCGGGGTGCGCGGCCACCACCTCAACCGACACACCAAACTCCGACAGACGTGCCTCGATCACCTCCGACATGTGCTGGAGGTCGTCCTTGTTAAAGCCACTGCTCTGCTGGACGGGACGATCCAGCAGTTCAAAAATGGGTTTGCCATTCGCCGTACCGAGTTCCGGTTGCGGCGGCGTGCTCGATTTCTTTTTGGTGGAGGTCACCGACGCGACGGGTGCGGGCGTCGGTGCGGGCGCGGTCTTGGGCCGGGGTTTGGGCTTGTTTTCCACCGGGGGCGTTTTCTTGCGACGCTGCTCGACCTCTTCATAACTCGCCCCGATTTCCGGGATCGGCGCGGGACCGGGCCGGCGGGACAGCGGCAACCGAGCCACAATCCAACCGGCGACGGCCCGGAGGCCATTGATGATGCGCATCAGCGTCGCACCAATCAGATCGAAGAGCGCGAACCAGGAAAGCCCGGTGGTAGCGGATACGCCCAGCATCATCAAGCCGAGCAGGACCAGCGTACTGCCCAATGCCCCCAGCAAACGGACCATGCCCTCGGCAAGCATGAGACCCAGCACCCCGCCAGCGGAGAGGCCAGTAGGCGCCGACAACGGCTCATGGTTGATCGACGCAAGGACGCTCACGCAGAGCACCAGGAGCAAGACACCGAGCCACTGAATGGCAAACGGCAGGTCTGCCCAGGATTTGCCCTGCCGTGCGCGACGGAAGGTGCGCCACAACAGTGGCAATAGGGCCGGCACCAACATGTAGGCGCCGAAACCGACCAGGTAACGCGCACCGTCTGCCACCCAGGCGCCCACCAATCCCGCGGCGTTGCGCACCTCACCGGAGCCGGTGACGCTGAAAGCGGGATCGTCCGGATGGTAACTGAGCAACGCAAGCAGATAGACGCCTAGTAACAGCGCGACGACCAGCAACGCCAGCTCCAACAGGGCAAGTTGGGGACGGAAGATCGCGGGCTTGGTCATTCCGGGCATCTTGGGTCGCCTATCCTTAATATGCTCAACAGGTTACTCGCGTTTCTTTGAGTGAAGGATCGAGTCGGAATCATACCAAGCCGACGACAGCGGTGCCAAGTGTCTCGCCGTCCCGGCAGCCCATCGAATTCCCGTTGACACCGGACTCGGTCGGCTATCATGGTCAAGATACGATGAAGCCACCAGACACCGACAAGAAAACGGAACGCATCATGAGCAACGACCCCGATCCCTGGCGCGAGACGCTAAGCGAAGAACAGTACCGAGTTTGCCGCCTTGGCGGTACGGAAGCACCGTGGTCGGGCGCCCTTAACGACGAAAAGCGCCCGGGGCGCTTCGACTGTGTCTGCTGTGGGCGTCCGCTGTTCGTGAGCGATGCCAAATTCGATTCGGGCTCCGGCTGGCCCAGCTTCTTCCAGCCCGCCAGTTCCGAGGCGCTAATCACCCGGACCGATGCCAGCCACGGCATGAGCCGAACCGAAGTGCTGTGCGCCGGCTGCAATGCCCACCTCGGCCATGTGTTCGAGGACGGCCCGCAGCCGAGCGGCCGGCGTTACTGCATCAACAGCGTCTGCCTGAACTTCGTCCCGACCGAAGACAACGCCGCTACTTGACGACCCGGAGACTCGGACCGCCCTTGCCGCCGCCCGAGGGTGGCGAGGGTGGCGGGTCGTCGTCCGGACCGCCGCCATCCGGGTCGGCATCGGATTCATCGTCCGACTTAGGAGACGACGAAGCGCCGGACTCCTTGTCCGTTGCCCCCTCCTCGCCACCGGGCACGGCACGCAGCTGGGGACGGCCCTTGCTCTCGGACTTGGGTGCCGGTGCCCCCTCAAGGTCATCGTCGGACTGCGGGAAGGTCTCTTCCGGCTCGTCCGGGAAGGTCGCCCCCTGCCCCGAGTCACGATCGACGATCGCACGGATGGCATGCATGGGGACAAATACCCGCTCGGGCTGCCCGCCAAAGCGGGCCTCGAACGAGATACCCACGCGATCCATGTGGAAGTCACGCACCGCCGACGGACTGATATTGAGCTGAATGTGACCGTCCTCGACGAACTGAGTCGGCACCATCACCTCCTCAGCATCGGCATCCACGACCAGGTGAGGCGCATGTCCCTGATCGAGAATCCAGTCATAGAAAGCGGGAACGAGGTAGGGACGCTTCGAGAGCATTAAGAGACCTCTGCACGAATGGAATGGCGATTCGGCTTGGTTTGCTCGGCGCGGATGGAACGTGCCCCAATACCAGACCGGCACCTCCGCCAACACCCGGTTCCAGTCGCGAACGTTCGGGCAGTCAGGGTAGCGCTCCGGTCCATGGGGAGACTCGTCGCTCAGCCGCGCATTTCGCGTTCGACTTCCGTGAGACTTGCCTGGAACGTGGGCCGGCTGAATACACGGTCCATGTAATCCTGGATCGGCTTGGCACCCGGTCCAGTCAATTCGATGCCGTATTTCGGCAGGTACCACAGCAAGGCGGCCAGCGTGACGTCGGCCAATGAGAACTCTTCGCTCATGAAGAACGGCATCGCCGAGAAAATCGGCGCGGCCGACAGCAACCCTTCCTTGAGTTGCTTTCGGGCCCGAGCGACGGTCTTCTCGCCACGCTCGAATTCCGGCAGCAGACCGTACCAGTCCCTCTCGATCCGGTAGAGCGCAGTGCGGACCTTGGCGCGGCTCACCGGGTCGACCGGCATCAGCGGCGGGTGCGGGAAGCGCTCATCCAGGTACTCCATGATGACCCGGGCATTGGTCAACACGAGATCGCGATCGGCCAGCACCGGGACAGTCCCCTCCGGCGACAGGTCGTGGAAGTCTTCCGGCGGCTCCTGTTCGGACAGGTCGATGATCTCAGCGGTCAGTTCCTTCTCCGCGAGAACGATGCGGGTGCGGTGGCAGTCCGGCGAGTCCGGGCTGGTGAACAAGGTCATGACCGAACGGCGGTTGACGGTCGCCATTGGCGCCTCCCGTGGTGCAATGGTTAAAACGGCATCATAACAAAAACCCGGCCTCGGGGCCGGGTTCATCGGGGAGTCGAGCGTCTGCTTGACCGCTCATTGGCGTCGAATCAGTGCTTGATGTCGCGCCAGTATTCCTTCTTCAACAGGTACATCACCAGCGTGAAGATGAACAGGAAGGCCAGCACGTACGGCCCGTAATGGGCGCGCAGCAATGCGGCCGGCTCGGCCATGTACACCATGAAGGCGGTCAGATCGCGCATCTTCTGCTCGAATTCTTCCTCCGAGAGCGTGCCGGGTCGCTCCGGCGATTCGAGCCCAACGAGGCGGCGCTTGGCATTCTCGCCCTCGCCTTCGGTCTCGTAGACCGGCTGAAAAAGCCCCTGCTCGGCGGCCAACACGTGCGGCATGCCGACATCGGGGAACACCGCGTTGTTCACGCCCCACAGCGCATCCGGATCGGCATAGAAGGTCGTCAAGTACGTGTAGAGCCAGTCGCCACCGTTTACCCGAGCGGTCAGCGTGAGATCCGGCGGGACGATGCCGAAGGTCCTTTGGGCGTACTCCGCCGGCATGTTGGTCTCAATGACGTCCCCCGGTTTGGTCAACTCCTCGGGCAACAGTACCGCCAACTGCTCCTCGGATAGCCCCAGATCGTCGCCGATGCGACCGAAACGCATCATCTTGGCACCGTGGCAGCTTGCGCAGCTGTCCATGAAGGTCTGCGCGCCACGGTACAGGGAGGCCTTGTCGCCAAGATCCACCTCGGCATCCTTGAGCGGATAGTTGCTGCTGGCCGCCTTGGCATTGGGCGCGGCCAGCAGGCCGATCAGACAGAGTAGAAACGTAATACGGATCATTGCAGGCGCTCCGGCACGGGCTGGGTACGTTCACGACGGCTGATGAAAAACACCGCGACGAAGAAGCCGAAATACACGGCCGACAGTATCTGGGACGCCAGAGTGCCGAGGGCGGTCGGCGCCTGGGTGCCCAGGTAACCAAGCCCGATGAATGCCGCGGCGAACGCGAACAGGTTCACCTTGAACGCCGTCGAGCGGTAACGGATCGAGCGGGTGCGGTTTCGGTCGAGCCACGGCAGCACGAACAGGATCAGAATCGCCGCAACCATTGCGACCACGCCCAGGAACTTGTCCGGAATGGCGCGCAGGATCGCGTAGTGCGGGGCGAAGTACCAGACCGGGGCAATGTGCTCGGGCGTCTTGAGCGGATCGGCGGGCGTGAAGTTCGGATGCTCCAGGAACAGACCACCGCCGTCAGGCCAGTAGAACAGCACCACGGCAAAGATGAACATGAACACACCCAGACCGAACAGATCCTTGACGGTGTAGTACGGATGGAACGGGATACCGTCGACTGGCTTGCCCGTGTTGTCCTTGTTTTCCTTGATCTCCACGCCGTCGGGATTGTTCGAGCCGACCTCGTGGAGCGCCATGATGTGCCCACCGATCAGGAATAGCAGCACCAGCGGCAGCGCGATCACATGCAGGGCGAAGAACCGGTTCAGGGTGGCATCGGAGACGACGTAATCACCACGGACCCACAGCGCCAGATCCGGACCGATCACCGGCACCGAGCTGAACAGCGAGATGATGACCTGCGCGCCCCAGTAGGACATCTGGCCCCACGGCAACAGGTAGCCCATGAAGGCCTCGGCCATCAGCACCAGGAGAATCAGTACGCCGAAGATCCAGATCAACTCGCGGGGTTTCTTGTAACTGCCGTACATCATCCCGCGGAAGATGTGTAGATAGACCGCGATGAAGAAGAACGACGCCCCCGTCGAGTGCATGTAGCGCAGCAGCCACCCCCACTCGACATCACGCATGATGTATTCGACCGAAGCGAAGGCGTTTTCGGCCGACGGCTTGTAGCTCATGGTCAGCCAGATGCCGGTGACGATCTGCAGGACGAAGACGACCAGCAGCAAGGAGCCGAAGTAGTACCAGAAGTTGAAGTTGTGGGGGACGTAATACTTCGCCAGATGCGCATTCCAGAAGCGCGACACCGGCAGGCGGTCATCCACCCATTTACCCAGGTCCTTGATCATGCTAGATCCTCCTCGGTGCCGCCGACGCGGATGATTTCATCGGTGATGTACACGTACTGTGGGACCACCAGGTTAGTCGGCGCCGGAACCCCCTTGTACACGCGACCGGAGAGGTCGAACTTCGAGCCGTGGCACGGGCAGAAAAATCCGCCCCGCCAGTCGTCGCCCAGATCATCCGGGGCGACTTCGGGCCGGTAGGTGGGCGCGCAGCCAAGGTGCGTACACAGACCCACAATGACGAGATAACGCTCGTGTTCCTTGCGCGCCCGGTACAGGTTGGTCGCGAACTCGGGCTGCTGGCTCGCCACCTTGGAGTGGGGATCACTGAGGCGATCCTCTATCTCGGACAGGGAGTCGAGCATGCGATCGGTGCGATTCACGACATAGACCGGCTTGCCACGCCAGGCGACGGTGGTCATCTGACCGGGGGCCAGCTTGCCGATGTTCATGTCAACCGGCGCGCCGGCCGCCTGGGCCTTGGCGCTGGGCTGGAAGGAGCTCAAGAACGGCACGGCGGCAAAGCCGACGCCCACCGCGCCAACCGCCGTCGCGGCGCCGGTCAGAAACCGGCGCCTTGCCGGGTTGGAGGGAGAATCAGCCATTGTTACGTCGTACTCCTGGATGGTTATCCGTCAATCGATCACGACCGGAAAGCGATTCCGCGTCGCTCGTGTTGTTGGCGAGCCTTTTCGGCCTCCCTGCACCCGGCAAAAAAACACCCGGAAGATTCCGCCGGGTTACCACGGGCATCACCGATGCAAAGCATCTGCCAGTTTTACGGCCGGAGTAGTTTAAGCATCTCGATGCGGCCGTCAAACAAGCGGAGCTAATACCTCGGGATAGACTTTTATTAGCTTGGGGAACCAGTTGGCCAGCTTCAGACCGGGTTGGGGATGTCGACAAAGCGGTGCTCGATGTCGAATTCCGCGGCAATACGCTCACCCAGCAGGCGCACACCGCCCGTTTCGGTGGCGTGGTGGCCGGCGGCTATATAGGTCACACCGGATTCTCGCGCCATGTGGGTGGTGCGTTCGGAAATCTCCCCGGAGATGAAGGCATCCAGCCCGAGCTCGATGGCCTCGCCCAGCATGTCCTGCGCCCCGCCGGTACACAGCCCGATCCGTTGCAACGGTCGATCCGTTGGACCGACCACCAGCGGTTCACGGCCCAGGCGATCGGCGATACGGGCGGCAAGCTCGACCCCCGTCGCCGGCTGTTCGAGCCGCCCGGCGACTGCCAGCCGCTGATGACCGAAACGCTCGGTCACGTTGAGGCCCAGACTACCGGCCAGCCAGGCGTTATTGCCGATCTCGACATGACCATCGAGCGGCAGGTGGTAACCGATCAGATTGATGTCGTGGCCCAGCAGGGTCGCGATGCGACGGCGCTTCATCCCGGTGATCACTTCCGGTTCGTTCTTCCAGAAATAACCGTGGTGCACGAGCACTGCATCCGCCTTGGCGTCGACGGCGGCATCGAGCAGGTCCTGGCAGGCAGTCACCCCGGTAATCAATCGACGGATCTCGCGGCGACCTTCGACCTGCAGGCCATTCGGCGCGTAATCGCGGTAGATCTCGGGCTCGAGCAAACGCTCGCAGTAGGCGAGCAAGTCGCGGATATCGACCGTCTCGGACATGGACGCTCCCTTTTGTCGTGACCAGTGTGTCGGCAAAACCCTAGCATGTTCCGCGACCCAATGGCTTGGCGCCCCCGTACCCGCGTGTTCCAATGCCCGAATACCCGCCAAGGAGCTCCCCGGCCATGCCCAGCCGCCCCACGGCACGCCTGCTGTCACGCCGCTTCCTGCCGTACTTCTTTACCCAGGCACTGGGGGCATTCAACGACAACGCGTTCCGTTTCTCGGTGATGTTCCTGATCACCTACGAGATCGGCACGGCGCAGGACGGCAATATCGACGTACTGATGAACCTGGCGGCGGGCCTGTTCATCCTGCCCGGGTTGCTGTTCTCGCCGATGGCGGGCCACTGGGCCGACCGCCTCGATCAGGCAAAGTTGGCCCGCGTGCTCAAGTGGACCGAGCTGGGACTGATGATCATCGCCGCCGTGGCGTTCTGGTGGCAGAGCATCGTCCTGCTGATGACCCTGGTGTTCCTGATGGGGGCACAATCGGCCTGGTTCGGGCCGCTCAAATACGCGATCGTGCCCCGCCACCTGCCGGCGGGCATGCTGATGCGCGCCAACGGCTGGGTCACGGCGAGCACCTTTACCGCCATCCTGCTGGGTACGTTGACCGGGGGACTGCTTGTCGCCACCGGTGAGGGCGCCACCCTGATTGCGAGCCTGCTGGTGATCAGCGTGGCGGTAGCCGGCCTGATCGCCGCACGCTTTATCCCTCCTGCCCCGCCGCCGGGACGTCTGCCGGATCATGCCGGGCCACTCAAAAGCTGGGCCACGACCTGGCGACTCCTGCAGACTCAAGCGACCAGCCTGCGCCAGTCGATGTGGCTGATCAGCTGGTTCTGGTTCGTCGGCGCGGGATATCTCACCCAGTTTCCACGCTTTGCCGAGGACGTGCTCGAATTACCGGCCGACGGCGCGACCGGGCTGCTGGCGCTGTTCGCGCTGAGCATCGGGGCTGGCGGCCTGCTGGTGGGCTATCTTGGCGGCCGTCGTCCCCCGCGGGCACTGGCCCCGTTTGCCGCATTGGGCGTGGGGTTGGTCGCGATCGACTGGTATTTCGTCGCATCGGCGCCCTCTCCATCGCTATGGCGAGTCGGCGTGGATATCGCCCTGACCGGCGTGTTGGCGGGCATGCTGGTCGTCCCGCTGTACAGTCATTTGCAGCGGGCCTCGCGGCCATCGCAACGCGCCCGCCTGATTGCGGCACTCAATGTGCAGAACGCCCTGGCGATGGTGGCCAGCAGCCTGCTGGCCATTGTCTTGTTCGCGGCGCTCGACATCGACCTGCCGACCTTCTTCCTGCTCTTCGGCGGCAGTGGATTGCTGGTGGCCGCTTCGGTCTGGTGGCGCTGGAAAGGGTTGCTGCCGAATCGAGCGCGAGGCGGATGAGCCGAATATCGGCGCACATCGGCGCCCATCAATCGTCGAGGCCAATCACCTGCCAATCGCCCCCCGCGCGTTCCCGGCGCAGGCAGACCGCGCGGCCGCCAACCAGTTCACCGGCACAGTAGTCGGCCGATTCCTCGGCCGTCGCCCACCAGTTGGTCTCGATCCGCTCGATGTGCCCGTGGTAATGCACGGGCGCATCGGGCCGCCGTGGTTTCTCGAGCCACCACAACGGCCGAAACGCTCCCGGGAGCAGCGATGTGTCCGGTGGCTCGACGGGCCTGGTACGCGGTGACCTGCCCTGCTGCCCCGGCAAGGGCTGCAGGCGGGAGCGGTTCATGGGAATCAGGCTCGGCACATCCTGCAATCGACTGACGGCCGGCCGGCCCAGCCGGGCCTGCAACCGATGAAAGAGGGCCCGCTCGTCGCGACCACGCTCGTCGGCATCGGCAAACAGGCTGCCCTGGCCCGCTCGGGGGGCGACAAAATGGTCGGCCTCCACTCGCAGTTGGGTGACCGGCGCCAATTGTCCGGCCGATTCCAGCTGCAGACGCAATTGCTCTTGCCAGAGGCGTTCATCCCGGCCGGGTTCGGCGGTCGCCACCTCCAGTCGGGTCGACGCTCTCTCCTCGTGGCCGAGCCACACCACGAAATTCGCCACCGCGAGGCGCCGACGGTGCAGGAACTCGCTCAACCCCACCAGCGGGCCGCGGGCCAGCAGCAACAGGCGATCGACCTGGCTGGCCGGATCCCACAGGCTCACCTCGCGGGCATAGCGAGCCGGGGGCACCAGGTCGGCCAGCGGCCAGTCCCGTGCGGCAAACAGGCGATCCAGATCGGCCAACAGTAGCGGATCGGTGCGCATCCCCAACCCGTCACGCGGCAGGCGACGGACCTCGCCCAGCCGTCGCAGACCCAGTTCGGCAAAGCGCTCGATCCAGGTAGTCGGCCAGTCGATGAACGCCAGGGGCAGTCGGCTGACGGCCGCCAGTTGCTCCCGGGGACGACACAACCACGGGGGCTCGTCGGCCACCGCAGCCGCCAGGGCCCAGGCGACACGCGGGGGTGACGCCCCCGCGACCTGCACCACCAGTTGCCACGGTTTCAATGCCTCGAGCAGCCGGGAAACCACGGCCCCAATGCCGCCGAACAGCGCCGCGCTCCCACCGATTTCCAGCAACAACCCCGCACCGACATCGACACCGGATCGCACCGCTGGCGGGCGGCTGACGCGCGAGGTATACGTCAGCGCCCACTCGCCCCATTCGGCCAGCCATTCTTCCACGGCCCGGTGATCGACCCCGAGGCACCGCAGGGGCGTATCCGCCGTGGCGTTTGCCCGATGACGCGAGCGCGCCGTGGCCAGGCTCTGACCGATCTCGATACCCAGTCCGGCGGCCACGCGGTTGACCGCCGCCACCCGGCTACTGCGCCCACCCCCGTCCAGGAGCACCGCGGGCGGGCGATGATGGCGTTCCTGTTCGGGGCAGCGACATTCGAACCAGGCCTCCGGAAAGCGCAGTGCCAGCCAGTAAGGTTCGTGCGCTGACGATCGGGATGGCAACTCGGTGGACATGAGGACTCCGGGATATGAATACTGTTATTTATTACAGTACAATCAACTCACGCTTCCGCCAAGACCGTCACCATGACCGAATCGAACACACCGCGCCCGCTCACGCCCCGACAGGCCGAGATCCTGGCGTTCATCCGCGACACCATCCACGAGACCGGCATGCCGCCGACCCGGGCGGAGATCAACGCCGCCCTCGGTTTCCGTTCGCCCAATGCCGCGGAAAGCCATCTCAAGGCGCTGGCGAAAAAAGGGGCCATCGAACTGCTGGGGGGGCGCTCCCGGGGCATTCGCCTGCCCGACGATTCCCACCGCGACGAGTTGGCCGTGATCGGTCGGATTGCTGCCGGCAGCCCGATCCTGGCAGCCGAACACGTCGAGTCCCAGGTGCCGGTCAATCCGGCCTTGTTTCGCCCTCGCGCCGATTATCTGTTGCGAGTACGCGGCATGAGCATGCGCGATGCGGGGATCATGGATGGTGACCTGCTCGCGGTGCATCGCACCGAGGACGTCAGCAACGGCCAGATCGTGGTGGCCCGCCTGGCCGACGAGGTCACCGTCAAGCGCTATCGACGCCGCGGGGCAAAGGTCTGGTTGATCCCGGAGAACACCGAGATGACACCGATCGAGGTCGACCTGCGACACGAGGAGTTGATCGTCGAGGGCCGCGTGGTCGGCGTGTTGCGGACATTCGACTGACGGGCACCTGGCCTGGCCTAGCCCGGCCTGACTTGGCGTCTCGGCAGCGTCGAAACGCCATGAGAAGCGACCAATTCGTCCCGGGAGGATCGGCACATCATGGGAGCACACGCCATCGGGGGGAACGACGTCGCCGAGTTGTTGGCCCGTCACGACATCTGGCGTGGCCGGCAGACTCGCCCGCCCGCGTCGAGCGCCGCGCCCTGCCCCAGCGGCTGGTCGGCACTCGATGAATTGTTGGGCGGCGGCTGGCCCAGCGAGGGGCTGGTGGAGCTTTATGCCGGCCGTGCCACCAGCGGGATCTGGCGTCGCCCCTGTGAGCGACTCGACACGACACCACTGGAACGGCATCAAGACTGGTTCCAGTCATCACTGGGCCATGGCACCACGGCCCTGCTGATGCCCTGGTTGCATCGACAAACCCGAACGGCAGGCGTGGCGTTGATCAACCCGCCAGCGCTCCCTTGTGCCGAGCGCTGGCAACAACAGGGAGTGCAACTCGACAACCTGCTCGTCATCCAACCACGCAACCTGCGCGAACTGGGTTGGGCGACCGAGGAAGTGCTCCAGTCCGGTGTCTACCCGCTGGTCGTCGCCTGGCTGCCCCCGCTGGGCTTTGCCCTGCGACGACGGCTCAAGCTGGCCGCCGAGACGGGGGGCGGATGCCTGGTCACGCCCTACCCGCTCGGCGCCGAGATGGCCGCAGGCACCGCCATGACCGCCCCCTCAAGCCCCGCCTGGGCACAACTGATCGTGCACCGACGTGCTCAAGGCCTGAGCGTGCGACGGATCAAACCGTTCCACCCCCGCGAGGTGCATCTCGAACTGGATGCCGGGGGCATTGAGTCGCCCCCTCGCGACGAGACGGACGCCACACCATTGGCTCTGGCCGGCGCGCGCTAGCGCCCGGTAGCCCGGCGATAATCGGGCATCACGCCGGGTATGGCGCGTTCCAATGCCTGGATGCGATTGCCGCTGTCCGGGTGGGTGCTGAGCCACTCCGGGCCGCCGCCCCCGCCCTGTGCCTGCATCTTGCGCCACAGGCTGACGGCCGCTCGCGGGTCGTAACCGGCCCTGGCGGCCAGCAACAACCCCACCTTGTCCGCCTCGAGTTCCATTCGACGGCTGAATGGCAGGTCGATGGCCACGGTCGCGACCTGTTGCGCCATCGCTGCCGTCTGACTATCCAACCCTCCCAGGGCCGAGGCCACCGACAACCCCATTTGCTGGGTCATCGCCATCGACATCTTCTCGCGCGTGTGCCCCGACAGCGCGTGGGCAATCTCGTGAGCAATCACCTGAGCCAACTCGTCATCGGTGGGTTGGAGCTTGTTGAGCATGCCCGTATTGATGCCCACCTTGCCGCCGGCCATTGCAAAGGCGTTGACGCTGTCATCGCGGAACACGAGGCTTTCCCACTGCCACCCCGCCGCCTGCGGGTAGACACGAGTCGCCTGCGGCACGATGCGCTGCGTGATGCGTTGCACCCGCTGACTGGCCGCGGCGGACGCCGACAACGTCGGCTTCTCCCTCGCCATCTGGGAATAGGCCTGGTAGGCCATCTGATTGGCCTGTCCCTCGGGCATGATCATCAACTGACTGCGTCCGGTGACCGGGTGCGTCGCGCAACCGGCAATCACGAGCGTCAGGCCCAGCAGTGGAACGGTAAACGGCAAACGCATCGCAACTACCCTCTTTAAAACGGCTCACGGGTACAAAAAACCCCGGTCTCCATGAAGACCGGGGTTGGCGGTATCGGTTCCCTTTCACTGGTCATCCACCTAATGCGCGGATGGCCTCGTCGAGCTCATCATCGATCATGCTGGACTCGAGATCCACACCCAGCTTTTCCGCCGCCATGATCGGGCGATCGTCCGGCGTGCGACTAATGCCGCGCGCCTGGGCGATGGCGCAGATCACCACGTCACTATAGTTCGGATCGCCGTTGTGCTGATAGCCCAGGTCACCGCAATGCTCGATCACCTCGGCAAACATGTCGGGAAAATCCCACGCCTTGACGATATTGCCGCCCAACCGTGATTGCAGGCTCTCGACCAGTTCGTAGAGCACAGCCGGCGCCTCCTGCAGCTTGGGGATCTCCTCGGCCACCACGATTACCGGAATCCCACCGACGCTGTGCAGCAACCCCGCGAGCAGGGCTTGATCCGCATCGAGCTTCGTGTGGCGGCGGGCGATGTGGTTCGCCAGGGCCGCCACCTGCGAGGCAAACGCCCAATGGTCACGCATGACCCGTTTGATCATGGCCGTCTTGGCCGTGAACAGCTGCTTGGCCGACAGCGAGACGATCAGCTGGCTGACCGTGCGCATCCCCAACCGCGAAACGATCTGGTTGAGGTTGTCGATGTGCTGTGCGCCGCGATACAGCGGGCTGTTCGCCACCTGAATCAGTCGGGCGGCGATCGCCGGGTCCTGGCCGATCACCTCGACCAGGTCACCCGCCGAACTGTTGGGGTCGTCGATGACCCGACGGGCACGCATAGCGACGTCGGGCAGCACGGGCAGCGAGATTCCCTTATCGCGAATCTTGTTGATAATCGCTTGTTCAAGTGCCGGATTGGCCACGTTCCCTTCTCCATGAAAAACGCCGGGCGCCGCTTCGTTGACACCCGGCGATCAAGATCAGCTTGCCAGGCGGGTGTGCTTCACGCGCTTGGGCTGGTCGGCCGCATCACCGAGGCGCTTGTGCCGATCGGCCTCGTATTCCTGGTAGTTCCCCTCGAAGAACGTCACCGAGCCGTCGTCCTCGAAGGCGAGGATATGCGTCGCGATCCGGTCGAGGAACCAGCGATCGTGCGAGATCACCAGCGCCGAACCCGGGAAGTCCAGCAGCGCGGTTTCCAACGCACGCAGCGTCTCGATGTCGAGATCGTTGGTCGGCTCGTCGAGCAGCAGCACGTTACCGCCGGCCTTGAGCAACTTGGCCAGATGCACCCGGTTGCGTTCACCGCCCGACAGGTCCTTCATGAACTTCTGCTGGTCCTGGCCCTTGAAGTTGAAGCGGCCCAGGTAGGCACGCGAGGGCATCTCGAACTTGCCCACCGTGATGTGATCGTAACCGTCCGAGATTTCCTCCCAGACCGTCTTGGTGTCCACCATGTCCTCGCGAGACTGGGACACATAGGCCAACTCGACACTCTCGCCGATCTCGATCGTGCCACCGTCCGGCTTCTCTTCGTCGATCAGCATGCGGAACAGCGTCGACTTGCCCACGCCGTTCGGGCCGATGATGCCGACGATCGCGCCCTTGGGCACGGAAAAGTCCAGTCCCTGATAGAGCTCGCGGTCGCCAAAGCGCTTGGTCAACCCCTCGACCTCGATCACCTTGTCGCCCAGGCGCGGACCGGGCGGGATGTAGATCTCGTTGGTCTCCGAGCGCTTCTGGTACTCCTCGGACTGCAGTTCCTCGAAGCGCTTCATGCGCGCCTTGGATTTGGCCTGTCGGCCCTTGGGGTTCTGGCGCACCCACTCGAGTTCCTGCTTCATGGCCTTCTGATGAGCGGACTCGGACTTTTCTTCCTGCTCGAGGCGCTTTTCCTTGGTCTCCAGCCACTGCGAGTAGTTGCCTTCGAAGGGGATGCCCTGGCCGCGGTCGAGCTCGAGGATCCAGCCGGCGACGTTGTCGAGGAAGTAGCGATCGTGCGTCACGGCCACCACGGTGCCGGAGAATTCCTGCAGGAAGCGCTCCAGCCAGGCGACGGATTCGGCGTCGAGGTGGTTGGTCGGCTCGTCGAGAATCAGCATGTCGGGGTCCGACAGCAGCAGGCGGCACAACGCCACCCGGCGGCGCTCGCCACCGGATAGCAGATTGACGTCGGCATCCCACGGCGGCAGGCGTAGCGCGTCGGCGGCCACCTCGAGTTTGCGATCGAGATCCCAGCCGCCACCGGCCTCAATCTGGTCCTGCAGCTTGCCCTGCTCTTCCATCAACGCCTCGAAATCGGCGTCC
Organism: Guyparkeria halopsychrophila; assembly: GCF_044582135.1. Classification (NCBI taxonomy): domain Bacteria; kingdom Pseudomonadati; phylum Pseudomonadota; class Gammaproteobacteria; order Chromatiales; family Thioalkalibacteraceae; genus Guyparkeria; species Guyparkeria halopsychrophila. Next base: position 81,739 of record NZ_JBDODP010000005.1, read on the forward strand.
GGGTCGGCAAATTGCTCGGAAACGGCGTTGAAACGCTCAAGTAATCCGGCCATCTCGCCGACACCGTCCATGACGTTGCCGCGCACGTCCTTTTCCCCGTCAAGATCCGGCTCCTGCTTGAGATAGCCGATCTTGGTACCCGGTTGCGGACGCGCCTCGCCGATGATGTCGGTATCGACACCGGCCATGATGCGCAGCAAGGTCGACTTGCCGGCACCGTTGTAACCGAGCACGCCGATTTTCGCGCCGGGGAAGAAGTTGAGATTGATGTCCTTGAGGATGTGCTTTTTCGGCGGGACGACCTTGCCGACGCCGTTCATGGTAAAGATGTACTGAGCCATAGATTCGAGACTTTGTGTTGTTGCAGACGAAATGAAGCGGCACTATCCCGCAAGATAGTGACCGCGTTTGATCACAAGGATACCAGCACTGTGCCGCGACTTGATGCCCCCCGCCTGACAACTTTTGCTACCCGGCCGCACACGTTGGTTGTGAGGACGACTCGGGCATCGCGGCCGAGGCGTCGACTGGTCAGATCCTGGGCGGCGCTTTTGTTCGCTGCCACGATCCTCGCCCACCCGACTCATGCCGCCTCTTCGCCCGAACTGCACGTGCTGATCGACGTGTCGGGCAGCATGAAGAATACCGATCCGGAAAACCTGCGCGAGCCGGCCTTGCGCCTGCTCGGTGATCTGGTGCCCGAGGAAAGCCGCGTCCGACTCGACCTGTTCGGCAATCGGATCAGCGAGGTCCTGCCCGCCTCTCTCGCCACCCCTGAAACCAAGAAGGCGATGCGCGCCGCGGCCGCGCAAATCCGCTCGAACGAGCCGTTCACCGACATCCCGGCGGCGCTCGAGGCCGCCAACCGTGACTGGGCCGACGATACCGAGCGCAATATCATCCTGCTGTCCGACGGCAAGGTCGATATCTCGCCCGACGAGGCGGTCAACGAACGGGCAACGACCCGCCTGCGTGACACGGTCATCGCGTCATTGATCGCGGCTGAGGTCCAGGTACATACCGTGGCCCTTTCCGAGGCCGCCGACGAGTCGATCCTCACGGAAATCGCCGAGCGCACCGGCGGGCTCGCGTTGAGCGCCCGCAGCAACGAGGACCTGCAGCGCGTGTTCCTGGCGCTGTTCGAGGCGACCGCCCCACGTACCGGGGTGCCGCTGGTGGAAAACCGCTTTCGTGTCGATGAGAGCATCAGCGAACTGACACTGGTCGTCTTCCGGGAAACCGACGCCGCGCCCACCCGCATCCAGATCCCCGACGGTGGTGAGATCGATGTAGAGATCGCCAGTGCGCTGGCCGACTGGCGTTGGGACGACAGCGCCGGGCGGGATCTGATCACGATCAGCGACCCGCCGGCCGGCAGCTGGCGCATCCTCGCCGCCGAGGATCCCGACAACCGGGCCCTGGTGATCACCGACCTCAAGCTGGCCATGCCCGGCCTGCCCAGCCGGGTGTTCCCCGGCGAGGCCATCGAGGGCGGGTTGCTATTGACCAACCGGGGCGAACCGATCGTCGAACGACGATTGACCAAGGACCTTCAGGCGCAGGTCGACGTCACCGACCCACAAGAAACGGTGATCGAGTCGATTGAACTCAACGACATCGGGGCCGACCCCGACGTGCTCGGCGGCGATAGCCGCTACGATTTTCAGTTGCGGCTTGACGGCGAATCGGGGATATACACGCTCGAAGGCCATGCCAGCGGTCCGACCTTCGAACGGGTGATACGCAGAAAGATCGCGCTGGCCCGCACCCTACCCTTTGCCACCCGCGTTGTCCGCCCCCACCTGGCGGCCCGGCAGGACAGCAAAGACACGGGTACCGATGTTGGCGCCGACACGGGTGGCCCGGCCGCTCACTTGATCATCGAACAGGACGTTGCTCTGCTCGATCCAAGCGCGTCCCGGCTTGCCGCGCAAATCGAATGTGAAACAGGGTCGCCAATCGCCATCGAGACCCCGCTGTTGGAGGCGACCAACCGCATCGAACTACCCCACATCGATGGCAGCGACTGCCGGGTTACCGGGACCGTCAGCGGTGAGACCGACGACGGTCGCGCTCTAAGCCTGCCTCTCGATCAACCGATCCCGGCGCCGCAAGTCTCGACGCCAGCCGACGAGCCCACCCCGAAAGACAAGCCGAGCGAGGCCACGGAGAGCGACCCGGAGAGCAACCCGCTAATCGCGGTCCTGGTCGGCCTCGGTGGGCTTGTGATCCTCGGCCTGCTGGGTTGGACCTGGCGACTGGTGTCCCGACGCCTGCGTCGCCAACTGATTGAGGCCGCGCGGGACTGACCCCGCCGGCCGTCACCAATCGACACATCACGGAACATGGACACATGCTCGATTACTTCCTGAGTTCAGACTGGGCCATCATCGCCACCGAATTGCTGGCGGGATTCATCGTGATTTCACTGGTCCTCGCCATCCTGGTCTGGCGGGGACAGCGGCGGCATACCGGCGCCGCCGAACGCCTGCTGGACGATCGCGATCCGATCATGCGCGCCTCCGAGGAGATGCTCGATCGCCAGATCCAGCGCGTTTGGCCGGAGCTCACGGTCGATGACGAACAGCGCGAAAGCTATGCCGAGCGCAGCCTCGATGCCGTGGAGGCCATGGTCGAGCCCTGGCTTGAACCCAAGCGGTACGAACTGGCAGCGGTCGCGCGGCGTTTCCTGCAAGTCCGGCAGGCCGATCTGGATCAATTGTTGACCATGGCCCGCACCCAGGTCGAACAGAACGACGCTGACGACTCACGGACCCGAGAGCTCGAAAACAACGTCAACGAGCTGCGCGAACAACGTGACCGACAGGCCAAGCAACTTGCCGAAAGCCTGGAAACGGTCAACGTCATGGTGCGTGAATATGGCCGCAAGTTCGATTACAACAGCGAGCCCCATGTCGCCACCGTGCTCAAGGCCATCGTCATGATTCAGGAAATGGACGCCGGCGCGGATTGTGAAACCGCCAAGAGCCGTGCCGACGAGGTGTTCACGGAGGACCTGGTCGCATCCACCACCGCGACCGACGCCGAAGACGACTCAACCGGCACGGCCGACGAGGGTCGCGGATCGACTGCCGAAGAGCCCGGCCAGGAAGAGCCCGCCCTTTCCGCCGAGGACGAAATGGCCGCCGCCATGGCCGCAGAGGGCGTTTCGAACGAAAAGACCGACGCCATGGAAGCGACATCGAAGGCGCGCGAGGAACAACCATCCGTCGCCTCGCCTTCCGAGGCAGAGACCGCCGGGGTGGACACCGACGCGCCCACCGAGACCGTTGATCAGCCCACGGAACAGACCACTGCCGAGGCTGTTTCCGAAGCCAAGGAGCAAGCCGTCGAAGCCGCGGGAGAACAGGACGACGTCTCAGCGGATACCGACGACCTTGATCAACTCATCGAGTCGGCCGCCAAGGCCCAACCCAGGAATACCGACACCGAAACCGCCGACGAGGGTTCGAGCGACGAGGCCACGCTAGCCGACGAGACGGGTGCGACCGGCGAGGCCGAGGAAGTCGCCCAGCCGTCGAGTGACGTCGAGCTCAATCAGGAAAAGACGCCCCCCTCGTCCGCCGACAGCGAGAACGAGAAGGCCGACAGCAACGAGCCTGTCGAGCCGGCGAGTCCGGACGCAGAGCCGGAATCGTCTGAGCCCACCGAAGCCCAGCAGGATGACAGGCGCGAGGACCGGCAAGATGAGGCTGAGAACGGCGTGATCGACCTCGACGATGTCGAGATCCCCAAGGACGATGAACAGGACAAGGACGACGGCAAGGACCAGGAATTCGACCTGGACGACATCGATGCCCTCCTCGATGCCGAGATCGCCCGCAAACACGGCAAGGGCAACGAGTAGCCACGAAAACCCCGAAGACCTTCCGGGGTCGTGGTATTCGGAACCTGTCGGCGCCGTCTTACAGCGACTCCGCGCAGACGTGCCCGTCCTTGGACTCATAGCCTCCGCCCAGGCGCTTTTCCGGCTTCTCGATGGTGGTTCGGCGACGGCACGACCCCCTTGTCACCCGGCTTGCAACCCTCGGGCTCGGCAACACCATGGGGAACGGCTACCGACCGGTGACGCACTCCGGTTCGACCATCAGACGAATACCCGTCTCGTCTTCCACCCGGTCACGCACCGACTCGGCAAAACGAAGAAATGCCGCGCCGCTCGCCCCGCCGTGGTGCTCGAGCACCAGGGCATGCCGTGATGACACGGCGACCGCTCCCTCGCGGCGGCCCTTCAGGCCTGCCGTTTCGATCAGCCAGCCGGCGGGGATCTTCACCCCACCCGGAACATCGAAACGGGGCATGTCCGGCCAGCGTCGCGACAAGCGAGCGGCCGCTTCTGGCGCCACGACCGGATTGTGAAAGAAACTGCCGGCACTACCGGGCCACCCACCGCGCCAGTCGGGCAACTTGGCCAGGCGAACCGTGGTGATCACCTCCGCGTACTCCGCCGGCGACATCGCCGAGCGCGCCCGACCGGTCCGCGCACTCCAGTCGTCCACGGCCTCGTCCAATCCCGAATAGGCCACCGGCGGCCAATCAGCCGGTGGCGTTGCCGACAGGCGCAACCCGACCCTCACGATCAGCCAGCGGCCCGGTTCGCGCTTGAAACGACTGCTGCGATAGGAAAAGTCACAGGCGTCACGAGCAAATCGTTCGATGCGTCGTTCCCGGCGATCCCACACCTCGACCCAACGCGTCCGGTCGGCGATTTCCGTTCCATACGCCCCAACGTTCTGCATCGGGGCCGCACCGACGGTACCGGGTATTTCGGCAAGCGCCTCCAGTCCGAACCAGCCACGCCCGGCAGTGGCTCGCACCAGCGCATCCAATCCCAACCCCGCCTCAACGGACAACTCGATCGCGCCGGCAGCCGTAGGCTCCGCCGACCACCCGGAAGCGACGATCATCACGGCCTGGGGAATTCGGGGCGTGGCAAAGACGACATTCGAGCCGCCGGCGGCGACACGGGTATCGGGGTCGGCCAACCAGTCGGCCACCTCGGGCGTAGACAACGTGGCCTCGGAGACGTCATTGAGCACGAGCATGCGTTCGACCTTGGCCGGCAGCCGAAGCGTATTTGGCAAGGGGGCGTCATCGACCCATTCAAAGGCCGGGCGTTCGGCGGCACCCGTCACCGCTTCGGTCCCCACGCTGATCGATTTCATGGGCGTTCGGGTGTGACCTCGACGCCGTCTGGGCTGGACGACGGCTCTTCCGGCAGCTCGATCGGTGCCTTGCCCTGCGTGATCACCTGGATGATCGATTCCACCACGATCTCCGGCTGGTTCATCGGCGGATGATCGACATTGATCAGCTTCTGCCGGGAGCGCCGGGTGGTGATCACGCCGTCGTGCTTGGCCTCGCCATCACGACAGACGCAAACCCCGGGGATGCCTAGCGCGGCCGCGAGCCAGCCGCAGCGGTTGTTGCCGACCAGCACATAACGGCTCTGCGTCAGCCGGCGCTGCCATTCATCCATGTCGCCGGGGGGATGGGCCGAGACGTCATCCAGGCTCACCCCGGTTTCGGCGAGGCGTCGTCGGATCAACTCGATGCCCGTTTGCTCGAATGGCAAACCATCGGTATCCACCAACAGGTCCGTAACCACCGGCTCGGCCTCGATCGACAGCCCGTAATCCGGGTTGAGATCGTGCAGCGAATATTCGAGTACCGCCGCGAACAGCACGCGCACGGCCTGCACGCGGTGCAGATCATCCGGCACCGGGTATTGCGAATCATAGGGTTGCCGTCTCGGCAGCCGACCCTTGGCCGGTCGGGCAATACCCACCGAGGTGGCGGCGACGCGCTTTGCCATCGCCAGGGTCTCCGGGCGACCGAACGGGTCGATCACGTACTCGCACTGCTCCAGTTGCGGGTGCGCGCGCAAGGCCTCTTTCCAGGCACGACCAGCGCGCCAGCCTTCCGGCGTCCAGCGCGATGCAAGCAGCGCCGTGCCGTCGAACACCACGACCTCGTCGACGTCCGGGTGACGGCGAAACCAGCCGGCCGCCTCGGGGCCGGTAATCACGCTGAACTTCAGGCCCGGCCGGGCACGCACGGCGTCGGTCAGGGCGGGGAAGGTGGGAATGACCTCGTCCGGGAGGTCGGGGGCGACAATCGCGATACGCATGCAGTCGGGCGTCCTGACGGATTTAAGCGGGTTGGCGGTGGCACGGCACCGGAATCTGGCAACGTCGCTGCATGCTAAACTGCCGCGCCCTGAATAACCAATCGTCACCGATGCCGCCTGTGGGGCGTGCCCTTTCGGGGTTATGCCGCCCGACGGCCCGATCACCTTACTTATAAAGACAGCGCATACGCATGGACACACAACGCCGGATTCTCGTCACCTCCGCCCTCCCCTACGCCAACGGTCCGTTGCACCTCGGTCATATCATCGAGACCATCCAGACGGATATCTGGGTGCGTGCACAGAAGCTGTTCGGCCACGACTGCCGTTACGTCTGTGCCGATGACACGCATGGCACGCCCATCATGCTGCGTGCAAAACAGGAGGGCATGACACCCGAGGAACTGATCGCCAAGATCCATCAGCTCCACGAGGCGGACTTCCAGGGCTTCGGCATCGGTTTCGACAACTTCGGCAGCACGCATACCGACGACAACCGCAAAATGGCCGAGGAAATCTTCGGCAAGCTCGATGCCGCCGGCCTGATTAGTCGCAAGACCATCAAGCAGGCCTTCGACGAGACCGAGCAAATGTTCCTGCCGGACCGCTTCATCAAGGGCACCTGCCCCAAGTGCGGCGCCGATGACCAGCACGGTGACAACTGCGAAGTCTGCGGCGCGACTTATGCGCCCACCGAATTGAAGAATCCGAAGTCTGTACTCTCCGGCACCACGCCGGTCGAGCGCGACTCAGAGCACTACTTCTTCGACCTGCCCAAGATTGGCGACCGGCTGAAAGCCTGGCTCGACGCCGCCGAAGTGCAGTCATCGATCAAGGCCAAGCTCCAGGAGTGGTTCGAATCGGGCCTGCAGTCCTGGGACATCTCCCGCGATGCGCCCTACTTCGGCTTCGAGATCCCCGGTGCCCCCGGCAAGTTCTTCTATGTCTGGCTGGACGCGCCGATCGGCTACATCGGTTCGTTCATCGAGCTGGCGCGTCGCGAGGGGCTATCGTTCGACGAGTTCTGGGGCAAAGATGCCGATACCGAGTTGGTGCACTTCATTGGCAAGGACATCGCTTACTTCCACACCCTGTTTTGGCCCGCAACCCTGATGGGTGCCGGCATGCGCACCCCGAATGCGATCCACGCCCACGGTTTCCTCACGCTGAACGGCGAGAAGATGAGCAAGTCGCGCGGCACGTTCATCAAGGCGAAGACCTACCTCGAGCATCTCGATCCGGAGGCGCTGCGCTATTACTTCGCGGCCAAGCTCGGCTCGGGCATCGACGACATCGACCTCAACCTCGAGGACTTCCGCTATCGCGTCAACGCGGATTTGGTGGGCAAGGTGGTCAATATCGCCAGCCGCTGCGCGGGGTTCATCAAGAAGCACTTCGACGGCCGGCTGGCCGCGACACTGGAGCGCCCGGAACTTCATCAAGAGATGACGCAGGCCGCTGCCGGCATCGCCGAGCGCTACGAGCGTCGCGAATACTCTGCCGCGATGCGCGAGATCATGGCGCTGGCCGATCGGGCCAACCAGTACATCGACGAGCGCAAGCCCTGGGTGCTGGCCAAGGACGAGGGCACGCGCGACGAGGTGCAAGCCATCTGCACCGACGGCATCAACGCCTTCGCCGTGCTGATGACCTATCTCTCGCCGGTACTGCCGAAGCTCGCCGCCAAGGCGGCCGAGTTCCTAAACATCGAGGCATTGACCTGGCAGGGGCTGAACCAGCCGCTGCTCGACCACCCGATCAACAAGTTCAAGCCGATGATGCAGCGGATCGAGGAGTCGTCGATAGAGGCACTTCTGGCGGCGGCCAAGCAGGATGCCATCGACGAGGCCAACACCAAGGCGGGCGGCGCGACGAGTACGGCAGAGCAAAAGTCGGTCGAGCGTGAGATCGAGCCGATCGCCGAGACCATCGACATCAAGCAGTTCGGTGCCGTCGACCTGCGCATCGCGAAAATCCTCGAGGCCGATCACGTCGAGGGGGCCGACAAACTGTTGCGCCTGTCGCTCGATATCGGTGAAGACAAGCCACGCCAGGTGTTTGCCGGCATCAAGGCCGCCTACGACCCGGCCACGCTGGTCGGACGTCACACCGTGATGGTCGCCAACCTCGCCCCGCGCAAGATGAAGTTCGGTCTCTCCGAAGGGATGGTGCTGGCGGCGGGTTCGGGTGGCTCGGACCTGCACATCCTCTCGCCGGACGAAGGCGCCACGCCGGGCACGCGGGTAAAGTAATAACGGTTGTGTGACTTCGGCCCGGATCTGTGTATAATTCGTCTCGCGGGATGGAGCAGTCCGGTAGCTCGTCGGGCTCATAACCCGAAGGTCGCAGGTTCGAATCCTGCTCCCGCAACCAGATTCAAAAAGCCCCGAGGCATCGCCTTCGGGGCTTTTTTCATTTTCGAGGGGAATCAGATTCGTGTGGATCGTCCCTTGACAGCGTGGCGGGTCCGCGTACAATGCGCGCCATACCAGACGCGGGATGGAGCAGTCCGGTAGCTCGTCGGGCTCATAACCCGAAGGTCGCAGGTTCGAATCCTGCTCCCGCAACCAGATAAGAAAAGCCCCGAAGGCATTGCCCTCGGGGCTTTTTGTTTGTGCCGAGTCAGTCCGTTCGTGCGTGGCGTTGCGCGATACCGAGGACGGTCGCCGTCAGCGCGGGCAGGAAGGTCAGTGTCACGATGGTCGCGCCCAGCAACCCGAACATCACGATCGCCCCGACCCCGCGATAAAGCTCGGTCCCCTCCCCGGGGATCAATACCAGCGGCGAGAGACCGCTGATGGTAGTCAGCGTGGTCATCACGATCGGGCGCAGCCGCACCGCGACGGCATCCATGACCGCCCCGACCGCATCACGTCCGTCGGCAAAACTGCGCCGGGCCTGTTCGACCAGCAGGATCGGATTGTTGACCACCGTGCCCATCAGGATCAGAAAGCCGAGCATGGTGATCATGTCGAACGGCTGACTGATGGCCTTCAGACCGACTGCCGGCAGCAGACCACCCACCAGGTTCATCAGCGCCAGCCCGGCAATGCCACCGGCGATGCCGAGGGGAATCGCGGTCATGATCAGCAACGGGTATCGCCAGTGGGTGAAGATGGCGACCAGAAGCAGATAGATGATCGCCAGCGCGATCACGAAATTGCCGGAAAGCGCCTTGCGGGTGGCGTTGAGCTGATCGGACGCCCCGGAGATCGACAGGCTGACGCCGGCAGGGATTTCACCCGCGGCGCGCATCTCGCCGACCAACTCCTCGCGCACCCGCTCGACCCCCGCCTCCAGGGCGACGGAATCCGGCGGGATGATGTCGAGGGTCACCATCCGTTTGCCATCGACGCGGCGGACAATGCTGGTGTCCACCCGCGTGTCGATACGCGCTATCGATGACAACGGCAGGCTGGCGCCCTGGGGGCTTTTCAACAGGATCTCGTCGAGTCGTGCCAGGCGCGGGTCGCGCCCGCCCGAACCGTAGAGGTAGATCGATCTTGTCGTCGTCGAGAAAGAAATCATCCACGTAGGCCCCTTCCGTCAGGGCCGAGACGGAAAAGCCGATCGCCTCCATGCTCAAGCCCAGTTCGGCGGCCCGATCCCAGTCCGGGCGGATCTCGACCAGTGGCTGGGCGAGTTCCAGTGTCGATGGGCGCGTCTGGATGCGGGGGTTGTCGAAAATCACCTCGGCCCGCTCGTAGGCGCGGTTCGCGACCTGGTAGATAGCCGCCAGATCGGCCCCGGCAATATCCAGCGAGATACTGCGGGTACCCCCATCGTTGCTGGAAATGATCGACCCCTTGGCCGCAAACGCCCGCATCCCCGGATACTGCTCATAGAAACGGGTGATCTCGGTCATCAGCGCGTCGATATGGTCGGGGTCGATCGTCTCGGAAATCACTCGAATCTGGGTGGGCTGGACCTGCATGACCAGGTTGCGCAGCGGCGGCACGGGGGTGTCGCCACGCTCGAAGGCGCCCGGGTCGGCATCGACCGCCGGCAGGAGATGGGCCTCGACCTCCTCGGCGATCCGCGCCATCTCGTCGAGGTTATAGCCGGGCGGCGCGTTCATCACCGCGAAGGTCTTGGGCTCCTCCCCTTCCGGCAGGTATTCGGCGGGCGGGGTGAGAAACGCGACGATCGACACGCTCATCACTAGCACCACGGCCATGGTCAACCAGCGCCGCAGCCGCGACCCGATCATGCCAAGCACCCCTGCCTCGATGGCCCTTCCCCATGCCGGGGTCCGCTCCCCTTCGTGGCCTGACCCACCGAAATCCAGGCGCGCACTGAGGGTCGGGATCAGCATCACCGCGACCAGCATCGAGGCCATGATCGCCGCGGCGATCGCGATGGCCACATCCGAGTACAACTGGCCCGCCTCTTCCCGGATGAAGAGAATCGGCAGAAACACCAAGACCGTGGTTGCCGTCGAGGCCAGCACCGCCGGCCAGACCTCGCGTACGCCCTCGACCGCGGATTCCAGCCGGGCCATGCCCCGGCGACGCAATCGCTCGATGTTCTCCAGCACCACGATGCTGTTGTCCACGGTCATGCCAATGGCGAAGGCCACCCCGGCGAGCGAGATCACGTTGATGGTCCGCCCGGTGATCAGCAGCCCGAGAAACGCGGCGATCGCACACAACGGAATGCCGATAACCCCGACCAGGGTGGCGCGCGTCGAGCGCAGGAACAGGAACAGGACCAAGGTCGCGAACGCCGCCCCGAGACCCATATTGACCCAGACGTTCTGGATCGAGGCCTCGACGTAGCGCGCATCATCGGTGTTGAGCTCCAGGATCATCCCGGCCGGCTCGAGCACCTCCTCGTTGATGCGCTCGACCTCGTCGATCATGGCGTACTTGATGTCGATGACATTCGAGCCACTCTCGCGACGCACCTGCAGACCGATCACCTTCTGGCCGTTGGTGAAGGCGAGCGCCCGCTGGCGCGACCCACCTTGCTCGACCTCCGCCACGTCACCCAGCCGGATCACGGCATCGCCCCGCCGGGTGATCACCAGTTGCTCGAGCTCCTCGGCGCTGGCGAAACGACCCACGGTGCGCAGCAGATACCGTCGTTTGCCGGCATCCACCTCCCCGCCGGAAATGTCCTGGTTGCGCGCGCGAATGGAATCACGCAGATCGAGCAGGGTCAGTCCGCGGCGCGCCAGCTGGCGTTCGTCGACGTGGATCTGCATCTGCCGCTCGGCGCCGCCGCGCCTGGTGACCTCCGAGACCCCGGGCACACTCTCCATGCGCGAGCGGACCTCGTCGTAGACGAAGTCGCGCATCAGATCAATGTCCAGACCACGCGGGTTGTCCGGCAGCGTCGCGACCCGGAAGTACATGAAGGCATTGGAGGAAAACGAGGTGGCCGCGATGCGCGGTTCGTCGACATTGCGCGGATAATCCGGCACCTGGCTCAAGGCATTGTTGACCTCGATCAGCGCCTCGGTGATATCGGTGCCGAAGGGAAATTCCAGCTCGATCTCCGCCGCATCGCTGGTGGCGGTGGCATTGAGTTCCGCCAAGCCAGGGATATTGCGCAGGTAGCGCTCCTGCTCGATCAGGATGTCCTTCTCGATGTCCTGGGGCGTGGCACCAGGCCAGCGGGTCTCGACGGTGATGGTGCGCACATCGAGATCCGGGATCATCTGCACCGGGATCCGCAAGGCGGCGACCGCCCCGAGAATGGCAATGATCAAGGTGACGACGGTGACCAGCGTGCCGTGACGGACAACCCCGGCGAACATCAGTTGGGCCCCGCCTCGGCATCGTGATCACCGATACGCACTGCCATGCCCGCTTCGAGCGCCTCGTTGCCTCGCACGATCACCTGGGCACCCGGCTCGAGACCCGCCGTTACCACCACGCGGTCATCGAATCCCTGCGCCATTTCGACCTGGCGCTCGACCACGGTCTGACCATCCCCGTCATCGAGCACCCACACCGTCGTGCGCCCATCCGGATAACGCTGCACGGCATCCCGTGCGACGGTCAGGCCTTCACGCCCTGTCGGTAATCGCAGACGCCCCTCCACCGCCATCCCGGGCAGCAAGGTCTTGTCCTTGGCCGCCTTCCCGCGCAGCAAAAAGGTCCTCGAAGTCGGATCGGTCACCGGCACCACGGTGGCGATCTCGGCAGACTCCCAGCCCGTGGACGCGCCATCGACGCGATAATCGAGCATGGCGTCATCGCCGAACAACGGGTAATAACGCTGGGGGACGGGATAATCGAGGCGCAGCGCTTCCCGATCGACCAGGCGGACCAATGCCTCTCCCGGGGCGACCCATTCCCCCCGTTCCGCGTGCCGTTCGGTGACCACGCCGTCAAACGGGGCCACCAGGCGGTGACGATCCAGCCGCGCCCGCCCGCTATCGAGATTGGCGCTGAGCCGCGCCACGCGCGCCTCCGCCTGCCGGACCGTGCTGGCCCGGGCCTGAACCTCGGTTTCCGGGATATTGCGTCCGGCCCCGACCGATCGGGCCTCATCGAGACGACGTGCGGCTTCCTGACGAGCCGCGACCGCCTCACGCCATTCGGCCTCGAGGCTGCTCACTGACAACCGCTCGAGTTCATCATCCAGTTCGAACAGTGCCATGCCGGCCGTGACTCGGTCGCCGGTTTCCACCAGCACGGCCTCGACCAAGCCGGCAACTTCCACCGACAACGCGGCCGTATGCAGGCTGCTCACCGTGCCGTCAAGTGGCACCATCGCGATGATCTCGCTCGGCGTGGCCGTTTCGGTCACCACGCGGGGCCCCTCGGCCGCCCCGGCAGGGACAGACAGGAAAAGGGCCCCCGCCATCGCCCAACCAAGGGCGTGATCAACGGCACGGGGCAAACGAGCACAAGGATTCATTTCGCTAGCGGGTCCAATGTGGGAACAGAATTGTCTTGGCCTTCAGTGGAGGCGGCTGGCATGGATTCACGCAAACGCATTTAGCGTAGTCGTATACCCCACCACATGCCACGCAGCGGCCGGCCGAACAGACAAAAATGCTAATCTGAACGCCAATCGCTCAACCATTCGTCGAGAGTCACGCATGTCCAATCCCTTGCTGGATACCCCGGATCTTCCGGCCTTCGATCGCATCCTGCCGGAGCATGTCGAGCCGGCCATCGACCGCATCCTCAGTGAGAACCGGGCGGCCATTGCCGAGCGCCTGGACCAGGGTGCCCCGTTCACCTGGGAAAATTTCGTCGCCCCGATGGAGGCGCTGGAAGACCGGGTCGACCGTGCCTGGTCTCCCGTCAGCCACCTCAATGCGGTGGTCAACACCCCGGAACTGCGCTCCGCCTACGAGGCCTGCCTGCCCAAGCTGTCCGACTACTCGACCGACCTCGGGCAGAACGAGACCCTGTTTTCGGCCTACCGGGAAGTCAGCGAGCGAGCCGACTTCGAGACGCTTTCTGTTGCCCAGCGCCGGGTGGTGGAAAACGCGATCCGCGACTTTCGACTCGCCGGGGTCGACCTGCAGCCAGCCGACAAGGAGCGATTCAAGGTGCTCAAGAGCGAGCTGTCCCAACTGAGCACCCGCTTTGCCAACAACCTGCTGGATGCCACGAATGCCTGGTCGCTGGATATCGAGGACGAGTCGCGCCTCGCCGGGCTGCCGGAATCGTCTCGCGCCCTGTTCCGCGAGGCGGCCGAACGTGCCGAACGAGCCGGCTGGCGAATCACGCTCGACATGCCCAGCTTCATCGCTGTCATGACCCAGGCCGAAGACCGTGGCCTGCGCGAGACACTCTACGAGGCGTTCGTCACGCGCGCCTCCGATGTCGGTCCACATGCCGGACGGTGGGACAACGGCCCGATCATGGATCGCATCCTCGCCATCCGCCACGAATTGGCGCAATTGCTCGGTTTCGACAATTACGCCCAGCGTTCGCTGGAAACCAAGATGGCCAGCAACCCGGCCGAGGTCCTCGAGTTCCTGCAGGAATTGACGGAACAGGCGGTCCCCAAGGCTCGCCAGGAACTGGCCGATCTCCAGGCCTTCGCCCGGGAATCTGGCGGCCCCGACACATTGCAGCCATGGGACCTGATGTTCTTTGGTGAGAAGCTGCGTGAGGCCCGTTTCGCCATTTCTCAAGAGCAATTGAAGCCCTACTTCCCCGCCGACCGTGTCGTGGACGGCCTGTTTACCGTGGTCGAGCGCCTATTCGGTATCCAGGTGCGCGAGCGCAATGACGTGCCCACCTGGCACCCGGACGTTCGCTTCTATGAGATCGAGGATCGGGACGGTAACCCGCGGGGCCGGTTTTACCTCGACCTATACGCGCGCGCCCACAAGCGCGGCGGTGCCTGGATGGCGGGTGCGATTCAACGGCACCGACTGCCCAACGGGAGCATCCAGCAGCCGGCCGCCTTCCTAACCTGCAACTTCACCCCGCCGGTGGGTGGCGAGCCAGCGCTGCTCACGCATGACGAGGTCACCACGCTGTTCCACGAGTTCGGCCATGGCTTGCATCACCTGCTTACCCAAGTGGATGCTGCCAGCGTGTCGGGAATCAGTGGGGTTGCCTGGGATGCGGTCGAACTCCCCAGCCAGTTCCTCGAGAACTGGTGCTGGGAGCGCGAGGCACTCGACCTGTTCGCCCATCACGTTGACACCGGTGAGCCGCTGCCGGCCGAGTTGTTCGATCGTCTACGTGCCGCGCGCCAGTTCCAGGCCGGCATGCAGATGGTCCGCCAACTGGAATTCTCACTGTTCGACCTGCTCCTGCACCAGGATTTCGACCCGGCCACGGGCGCCCGGATCCAGGAAACGCTCGATCAGGTACGCCAGTCGGTGGCCGTGATCCAGCCGCCCGCCTACAACCGCTTCCAGCATGGATTCGCGCACATCTTTGCCGGTGGCTACGCGGCCGGCTACTACAGCTACAAGTGGGCGGAGGTTCTCTCCGCGGATGCCTGGTCACGCTTCGAGGAAGACGGGGTGTTCAACGAGCGCGCCGGATCGGATTTCCTGGTCCATATCCTCGAACGCGGTGGCAGCGAAGACCCGATGGCCCTGTTCAAGGCCTTCCGCGGGCGCGAACCGAGCATCGAGCCGCTGCTGAAACAACACGGGATCGCCGCCTCCGAGGATGCGACTCGATGACGCTCGATCCCACCCACACGTCCAAGCCGAGCGCCCTGATCTGGCTGCTGGGGGCGGCGGCCGTGTTCATCCTGCTGGCCGGGCTGAAGACCGTCAGCCATATCGTGACCCCGTTCCTGCTGGCGGCCTTTCTCGCGATCATCAGCGCCCCGCCGATGGCCTGGATGCAGCGTCGTGGTGTCCCGGGCCTGGTGTCGATCCTGTTCCTGTTCTCGTTGGTGGGCGTGGCCTTCTTCCTGCTCTTCCTGGCCCTGCAGGGGGCGGTAGAGAGCCTCGCGAACCAGGCACCCGCCTATCAGGCCAAGCTCGTTGGCTGGCTGGAGCAGATACGCACCGTGCTCGCCGAGCGCGGTGCACCGCCCGAACTGCTGCCGGCCCAGATCCCATTGCCGGCGACCAGCACCATCACGGGCACGGCCACCGGCATCGCGACGGGACTGGGGCAGTTCACGGCCAGCACCCTGCTCGTGCTGCTGGCCTTCATGTTCCTGCTGCTCGAGGAACGCACCCTGGCAGACAAGCTTGCCGCGGCATTCCCGGGCCGCCGCCGGGCGCGCGTGCGTACTCGTCGTTTCCTGCGCTCGGTCTATCGCTACCTGCTGATCAAGACAGGCGCCAGTGTCCTCACGGGGCTGCTGGTGGGGGTCGGCTTGAGTTGGCTGAGTATCGATTTCGCCATTCTCTGGGGCATCGTTGCCGGGCTGCTCAACTTCATTCCCACGATCGGCTCGTTCATTGCCGCCATACCCGCCCTGCTGGTCACGGTCGTCAGTGGCTCGCCGCTGGATCTCCTGCTGGTCGGCACGTTGTACCTGGTGGTCAACATCAGCATCGGTAGCATCCTCGAGCCCCGTCTGCTCGGACGCACCCTGGGGCTTTCCCCGGTCATCGTGCTGATCTCGCTGCTGGTCTGGGGCTGGGTCTTCGGCCCCATCGGGATGTTGCTCGCCGTGCCGCTGACGATGATCGCCAAGCTCGCGCTGGACTCCAGCCCGCAGACACGGTGGGCGGGCATCCTCTTGAGCGACCGCGTTCGACGCCAGCCGATTGCCGCGACCACCCCCGATGACTAAATCGGGTGAATCGACGCCCAGCCGTGCCGGCAGTGCACCCACAATGGGCGACAGTCCATCGCGGCAGGTGACATCGACCCAGACGGCGCCGCACGACGATCTGGAACGACAACTGCTCCGTCACGCGCAAACACCGTTTGCCAAGCCGATCGCCGCGTACAACCGCGAGGCCTTCGACGGCGCGGCAGCTCGACTCGAATCCATCGAGCGTCCCCTGATCCTGGATTCGGGCTGCGGCACTGGCGACAGCAGCCGGCTGCTCGCCTACCACTACCCCGATCACTGGGTCGTGGGCATCGACCGATCCGCCGACCGGTTGTCGCGGCAACGCGCCGACACGCCAGCTAACTGCCTGCTGATTCGGGCCGATCTGATCGATTTCTGGCGCCTGGCCCATGGGCATAGTTGGAAGCCGGTTCAGCACCACCTGCTGTATCCCAACCCGGAACCCAAGCCACGGCATCTCAAGCGGCGGTTTCACGCCCACCCGGTCTTTCCTACCTTCGTCGCCCTCGGCGGGCGGATCGAGTCGCGCAGCAACTGGCGGGTCTACCTCGAGGAGCTGGCGCAGGCACTGGCGTTCCATGGGCGAGCGTCCCGCATCGAGCCCATCCCGGCCGACGAGCCGCCCATGACGCTATTCGAGCGTAAATACCGGGCCAGTGGCCAACCGTTATGGCGATTGATCAGTGACGGTTTATAAAGGCTTTCATTGTCCAGAAAAGCCGCGTGGACCATCCGGATTCTCCACCGAGGCATTGTCATCAGGCATGTTATTTGTTCGCCGATTAGCGTTGCGCAAGCCCTGGCGGATTTGACAAGGCCGCTACCCTGTCCACTGGCAGTGACGAAATCCCCGAGTCCGCAGAGCCGCTGGCCTGTGCCTATACTCGTGCCTGTCTTGAAGGCGGCCCTGCCAAAAGCAAATCAATTAGGGGCACGGGCCGCCGATAAAACGTCTCGTTCATGAAACAGGCCACTCAGTCTGCATTCATGGGAATTCCAGGAGGAGCCGATCGCATGTATCAATCGATAATGGTCCCGGTGGATCTCGCGCACCTCGATGCGCTGGAAAAACCGCTGACGGTGGCAGCCGACATGGCGCGCCACTACAACGCTCAGCTCTGCTACGTGGGTGTGACCACCTCTCAACCGAGCTCGGTGGCCAGAACGCCCGAGGAGTACGAGCAGAAACTCAAGGCCTTCGCCCAGGAACATGCCCCGGATAACGGTCAAGCGCCAACCGCTCGTGTCTATAACAGCCACGATCCGGTCACCGACCTGGATGACATCCTGATCAAGGCGATTGTTGACGTCGGCGCCGATCTGGTGGTGATGGGCACGCACCTGCCCCACCACATCGACGCGATCATGCCGGCCAACGGCAGCAAGGTCGCCGCGCACTCGAACGTCTCGGTCTTCCTCGTTCGCCCCTGAACACCGAGCGATCACACGAACGACCTGATCAACCAGAAACCGACGGAGAGACACTCGTGGACAACAAACCCGATAATCCACCGGACACGCAGAGCGAATCGGTCGGCGTCCCGGCACCCGAAGGGGCGGCAAACCTGATCGATACCGATTACAAGATCGGGCAGGACAACTACCAAGCATCGCCGATGGGCGTGAATATCGACATTCACGGCGCGGTATTCGTCTTTTCCTCCCTGATCGTCCTCGCGTTCGTGATCCTGGCCCTGGCCCTACCGGATCAGGCGACTGACTGGTTCGGCGCCGCAAAGGACTGGATCAACAGCAACATGACCTGGTTCATCCTGCTGTCGGCCAACATCTTCGTGGTGTTGTGCCTGGTCCTTATCGTCACGCCACTGGGCAAGGTGCGCATTGGCGGCGCCAGCGCGACGCCCGACTTCAGCTACCTGGGTTGGTTCTCGATGCTGTTCGCCGCCGGTATGGGCATCGGCCTGATGTTCTACGGCGTGGCCGAACCGCTCACCCACTACGGCACCTCGCTGGGTGGCACGAGCATGGGCGAGAATGGCATGCGGACCGACTGGGCACCGCTGGGTGCCGCGGCCGACAATCCGGCAGCAGCCTACAGCCTCAGCATGGCCGCCACGATCTTCCACTGGGGCCTGCACCCATGGGCGATCTACGCCATTGTTGCGTTGTCGCTGGCGATCTTTTCCTACAACAAGGGTCTGCCGCTGACGGTCCGCTCCATGTTCTATCCGATCCTGGGCGAACGCATCTGGGGATGGCCGGGCCACGTCATCGATATCCTGGCCGTATTCGCGACCCTGTTCGGCCTCGCGACCTCGCTTGGCATCGGCGCACAGCAGGCCTCGGCGGGCCTAACGCACCTGTTCGGCATCCCCGGAGGGAACACCACCCTGGTGCTGCTGATTGCCGCGATCACGGCGGTGGCAATCGTCTCGATCGTCGCCGGTGTCGACAAGGGCGTTAAGCGACTGTCAGAGGCCAACATGGTGCTGGCGTTCCTGCTGTTGATGTTCGTCATCTTCGTCGGCCCGACGCTGCTGATCGCAACCGGGTTCTTCAAGAACCTCGGCTCCTACTTCACCGAGCTGCCGTTCCTGTCGAACCCGTTCGCCCGCGACGACGCGAACTTCAGTCAGGGCTGGACCACCTTCTACTGGGCGTGGTGGATCAGCTGGTCGCCGTTTGTCGGCATGTTCATCGCACGGATTTCCCGCGGCCGGAGCGTGCGCGAGTTCCTTACGGCCGTACTGCTGGTGCCGTCGACCATTTCCGTTCTCTGGATGACGGCTTTCGGCACCACGGCCATCAACCAGTTGCAAGAAGAAGGCTTTGAAGGAGCGAAAAACGCCGATCTACCGGTTCAGCTGTTCGAGGTGCTGGGCCAGTTGCCGCTCGCCGAGATTACCTCGTTCATCGGCATCGTGCTGGTTATCGTGTTCTTCGTGACCTCCTCGGACTCCGGTTCGCTGGTCATCGACACGATCACCGCTGGCGGCAAGATCGACGCACCCAAGCCGCAGCGTGTGTTCTGGGGCGTGATCGAAGGCGCCATCGCCATCGCCCTGCTCGTTGGTGGGGGTCTCGCCGCGTTGCAATCCGCAGCGGTGGCAGCCGGCCTGCCGTTCACTGTCGTGCTCCTGGTGGGCTGTTACGCCATCGTCAAGGGGCTGATGAGCGAGCCCCGCGGCAAATGACGGGCTGAAGTAGGCTCGGTGTGACGGTGAGTTCACGCTCATCGTCATGCCCTCAGCCCTCACAGGAAAGGCGGCCAATCGGCCGCCTTTTTTTGTGGTCAGGTACCCATCGTTTCCGCCCGACGCGACGTCACTCCCAAAGCTCACCCACGGGGGTATCCGGAGAGTAGTGCCTGGCGATCTGCGCCTGCAGCAGTTCGGCGGTCGCCAACGCGTCGAGCTTGGCGTGGTGTGCCGAATAGGCCGGTAGGCCGTAGCGAGCCCGGGTATCCGACAGGCGTATCGATGTCGGCGCCCCGCGCAACATCCCCTTGAGGCGATTCCACCCGCCCTGGCGCACCTCGCGCGCCTCGATGCTCATGGTGTCGATCAGCGGAAACAGGCAACGTTCACCGCGGCGATCCTGCACGGCGGTATCCAGGAAAGGCCGTTCGATCCCGCGGTAGTGAACCACCACGAGACAGCCCGAGAGCTCGGCCAGGATCTCGTCGAGTACCTCGTCGAGGTCCGGCGCGCGGGCCACTTCGGCATGCGTGATGCGATGGAATCGAATCGAGGCCTCATCTAGCGGGCGTTGCGGCCGAACGACCCAGTAGCGGCCGGCCGACGGACGGATTCGCCTCAGGTCGAATGGCACCAGGCCGATCGACACGATGGCATGGCGATGAACGTCCAGTCCTGTGGTCTCGAAATCCAGCGCCACCAGCGGCACGTCGCACAGCGGGGTCTGCGGCCGCGGCACCCCGGCCGCGTAGAACGCCCGCAGCGCGGGATCCTGGCAACGTCTGGCCTTGTCGGCAAAGAAGGCGGCCCAGGTTGATTCTTCCGGTTGCGGGTTCGACATGACGGTGATCAGCGATTGGGCATCGGGTAACGAAACCGCAGGAATTTCTGGGCGTTGCTCAGCACCTGGAAGGCATCCTTGAGGTTGTGGCGTTCGCCATCCGACACGTTTTCCGGTTCGATGTTGTTGTCGGGCGCGTGATGATGCTTGAGATCATGCGCTTGGTGCCGGATGCGGACCATCGAGATGAACTCCAGCGCATAACGCAGCTTGTCCGCCTGGCCCGCCGGCAACGAGTTGGCCTTGACGATATCGTCGAGGCGGTCGAATGATGTCTGCGAGCGCGAACCGATTGCCAGGGCGTGCACACGGATGACGTCCACAAGCGGCGCGGTGCCACGCCGTTTGAGATTGATGGAGTTGTTGTGCTGCCCGTCCTTTTCCATCACAAAGGTCCGGAAAAAGCCAAGCGGCGGCGTGCGATTGAGCGCATTGCGCGCCAGGGCGGCGAGAAACAAGGGGCTCTGACTGGCACGTTGGGCGACCAGGTCCTGCAGCTGCTCGACGAAGCGCTCTTCCCCGTGCACGGCCTCCAGGTCGAAGAAGATCGAACTGTGCAGCAATTTCTCCGGGTCGGGCTTGTCGATCCACTCCTCGAAATAGCGCCGCCACACCGACAGCGGTTGGCGCCATTTCGGGTTGGTGCCCATGATCCCGCCGTTGCAATAGGGATAACCGCAGGCATGCAGGCCGTCGCTTACCCGTTTGGCCAGGGCCGCGAACCAGGCATCGTGCTGTTCCGGGTCAAAGGAGTCGTCCAGGATCAACGCGTTGTCCTGGTCCGTGGCGATGGTCTGATCGTTTCGCGCCATCGAGCCATTGACCATGAAGCAATAAGGCACCGGCGGCGGGCCCAACTCCGCCTCGGCCAGTTCGATCAACCGTCTGATCAGGCTTCGGCCGATACTGGACATCGCCTGACCGATCATCTGCGAGGTCGCCCCGTCATCCACCAGCCGCACGAAGGCGGCCCGCACGTCCGGCATCAACCGCGCAAGACCCTTGACCGATCCCTGGTTGAAGATATTGCTAACCAGGTACAGGCTGCTGTGCGTTTCGTAACGCACGATATCGGAGAGATGCACCACGCCCACGGGGCGTCGCCGATGCAGCACCGGCAGGTGGTGGACGTTGTTGCGCAGCATCGCGAGCATGGCCTCGTAGACCGACTCGTCCGACTGGATGGTGATCAGCCGGTCGTGCTTGATCTCGGCGAGTGGCGTCTCCCCGGACAGCCCGATGGCCAACACCCGGGCACGCAGGTCCTGATCCGTCAGAATGCCGGTCAGGCGCCAATGACCGTCCTCCTCACCGGCAAAGGCACGCTCGTCACCCCCCTCGGCCCGCGACAGCAACAGGATCGACGAGACGTGATGGTCGGTCATCGAACGAGCCGCCTCGTGCACCGTGGCGTTTTCCTCGATGCTCACCGGACTGCGGGTCAGCAAGCGGCGAACGCGGCTGACCATCAGGTCGTTTTCGCGCTCGTTCTGTTCCACCGTGGACTGCAGGCGTGGACCGGACAGTTCGACGAAATCGGCGAACTGGTCGTCTTCCTCGCAGAGACGGTCGAAGATGTCCGCCGGGATCAGGTAGATCAACGTGTCCTCGATGGCGCGCACCGGGAACCGCACCCGGCGATTGTGCAGCAGGCCGGTGTGCCCAAAGATGTCGCCTTCCCCGATCCGGTTGTAGAGCTCGCCGTTGTGGCGATAGATCTCGACCGCCCCGCTACGGATGTAACGCAGCGTGTCGATGGGCTCGCCGTACTCCTGGATCATGGAGCCTTCTCGGTAATAGGCCACGTCCGTGCGGGCGGCAATCTGGTCCAGCCATTTCCGGTCGAGCCGGTCGAACGGCGGGTACTGACGCAAGTGTTCGCTGATTTCCTGAACTTCCGCTTCCATGACTCACTCGCTCGCAAGGTAAGGCTATCGGACGATACGTTCTGCCCACAGTGTGGCAGTTGCGCCTCGTTTTTCGACAATTTACGGACATAAAAAAAGCGGGCCGCGGCCCGCTTTGAACGATCTTCATTTGACGGTCATTTAGAAGTAGTAACCGACGTTGATATTGAAGACCGTGTTTTGACCGCCGTCGCTGGTCATGCCGTTAGCAACAAACGGCTGATTCTTCCCATTGATGATATCGAAGTACGTGTACAGCCCACCTGCAGCCACGGCCATGCCGGTGACGTTCATGTAGGTGTCCTCGAAATCACTGTTCTTGTCGTAGATCAGGCTGTAGTCGTTGTAGAACGTCAAAGAGGACACCGGACCCCATTCGACCGGCAAGGTGTAGGCCAAGTTCGCCGTGATCGCCTTGGCGGACAGCGGACCGGTATACAAGCCCGCGTAGTAGCCGTAGTTCATAAACTGAGCATTCGGATCATCCAGATCGTATTCCCAGTCGGTGTACTGCAGTTGCAGATTCCAGCGATCGTAGTCCGCCACCAGGTGGGCTGCGGCCGCGTAGTAATCGCCATCACCCTCCGGCGTCGCACCGTCTAACTGGCCGTACTTGACCGAGGCACCCGGCTTGAGCGTCAGCTTGTCGCCGACCTTGTAGTCATACTCGGCTCGCGCCACCAGCGTGTTGACCGACTGGGTCGCCCCCTGGTTACCGTCATAACCAATCACATTGGACGAGTAGGAGTCGGTGTCACCCGACCCGTCAAAATCTGTGCCCCACTTGCGCTCGTCATTCTTCATGAACGCGAAATCAAAACGCCAATCACCCGGCGTGTAAGTCGTGCCGACACCGAAATCGTAGTTGTCCTCAAGGCCGACGTAGTACAGCGACGAGAAGTAGAAATTGTGCGAGTTGTACGGCAGCACACCGAACGGCGTCTGGAAGACACCGGCTTTCGCCATCAGATCATCGGTGAACTCGTAACCAACCCAGGCGTGGTGGATCACGGACATGTACTCGTACCAACGCCATTCGGCAGACAGGATCACGTCGTTGATCTCGCCATCGAAGTTCAGGCGGAAGGTATCAAACGCCAAGTCGCCACCACGGTCTTTGCCGGCATTGTCGTTGTCGGCCACGGTGTAGTTGAATCGCACCGCGCCGCCAACATTGATATCCGGCTTAGCGGCTTCCGCCTTTTCTTCAGCCTGGGCGACCTTCTCGGCCTGCTCCGACTGTGTCTGTTCTATCTGATCGTTGCGCGCGCGCTCTTTCTCCAACTCGCCCTGCAGGTTCTCGACGCGCTGCTTGAGTGCCTCGAGCTCCTGCATGATGCGTTCGGCGCTGGCGTCACCGGTGGCGGCCATACCGGAGAGCGGCGAGGTTCCGAGCGCCACGCCGATGGAGATTGCCAACAACTGCTTCTTCATCTTCGATCCCTCATTTTTTCGTTGTTTATCAACGGCTCTGATCGTTTTTCGTGGCCGAGGCCACGTTAACACGGGGTGCAAGCCCTGAATCGGTCTCTCCCGGTCTCTCCCACATCACTCCCCTTTCCGTGATTCGCGCGCCTGCGCGCAAGGATCCGGCCGATCCACTGCCGGCATGACCACTCGCAGGTCGAAGGCGTCGTCTAGCCCCGCGGCGTCGCTCAGTTGGTTTATCGGCACCATGCCTATCGACATGACGTCCAGACGTGCCTCCTCGGCCAACTGTGCCAACCAATACCCAACCCCTCGGTCCAGCCGTGCGTGTTCGTTGCCCATCACGGCAACGATCTGATGGTCGGGGTAGGCTTTCCGCGCGCCCATAATCGCCTTGGCCATCAACACGTCGCGTGCCACCTGCGCGCGAACCATGCGGCTGGACATGGCCGACGGTATCTCCTGGCAATGCGATTGCTCGAGAACCTCGACCAGGCCGCGCTCCTGCTCAGTCGGCAGGGACAGCTCCGGGGCAATTTCATCGACCCATGCCCGCGCGTTGGCATCCAGCTCGTCACGCCAGCCGGTACCGTCTGCCATGGCCACCGCCATGGCCTTCTCCCGCGACAGGTTCAGTGGCCAAAGCGGCGCCCGACGTTCCGTTGCCCAATCGAACAACGGGCCGTAGCGATCCCATCCCCACCCATCCTGGTCGAACCCGACCGCTTGGGCTCGCGCACGACCATTTTGAAAGCTCTCGTCATTGAGACGCTCGATCCTGCCGTCACCGCCCAAATCAAGCTGCTCGAGCGCCAGCAACACCGGACCGTTAAACGCATCGAGCAGCTCGAGCTGCCGCCGATGGATGGGCGGGGAATCATGCACTTCGCCCAGGAGAATCACGGGCGCATCACGCAAGCAATCTAGCGCCTGCTTCTCCGTGACGCTCTGACCCTGGGCATCCCACCAGCTACCAACAAGCGTCGAGGTCTCAGCTCGGGTGCAGGAGAAGGCCAGCAAAACCGCCAGTCCACCCAGCAAGGTCGCGATTCGGGGAATCGTCCGACGGTGCCGAACCACGAATGGAGTCAAATTGTCCGGGGATGCCATCGGTTCCATACGTGACAGGTCGACTCCTTATAAGTCCGGGATACAGGGCGCGGTCAAAACTAATTGAATCGAAGCTTAGTAAATCGAGGGCGATTTACCTCACGTGCGACGTTTTCGGCATGGTCGAGAGTGGGAAGTGGGACTCCCAGATAAACAAGGGCTCCGACAAAAGAGAATGATTGCTGTTACCTATGTGCTCATCGACAACCGCCCGGCGGCGGACCTGATGAACTG